>JAIOTT010000025.1 GCA_021106655.1 Bacteroidales bacterium | reverse complement strand
TTTTTTCAATTATTATTACTTTTTTTTCGTTTAAATTCCGTTTTTCCGTTTTAAACGCTTCCTTTTGTTAAAAGTTTCATATTTTTTTTCAAATAAAAGCTTGATTTTCAACAATATTTGAAAAGCAAAAAAAAGAGTAAATTATTTATTAACAATTACTCTTAATATCTTTATTTTCCCAATGTTGTTTGTGTGATAAATAAACTTATAAAATTCATTCCGGGTGCTAATTCTGTCCCTTTAACCATTATTTTATTCCTGTCAGATTTTGAATGTGACCGGTGTTCAGTCTTCAGTAGAAATTAGAAATTGGAAATTAGGCTGTTAGATTAAGTTTTTCCAAATTTCCAGTTTCAAGATTAAATTTTTATTTATAATAATTCCCTTGTTTGAATAATATTTTTTATGGTTATTTCCCATGCCTCTATACCCTCAGGGACGCCATCCCTTCCTACGTCAGGGCTTGCATCCCATGGGGTTTAAATCCCCGAAGTATGAGGGGATGGAAACCCTGAAGAGAAATTGGAAATTAGGCTGTTAGATTAAGTTTTTCCAAATTTCGTCCTGATAGATATCAGGATCAAAACTCTATCCTGACTGTGTCATCAATACGAAGTCCCAACAAACTACTTGCTTTACCAAGGTTTATAGCAATTTCAAGATGGCTGCCTGTGCTAAAAAGGGCAAGCATTTCTCCTTCAGGAACATCATCATAGGATTTACTTATTGAGGATATTAGATAACCCGGTGTTCGAAAAACTATTGAAAAAGATTTTTTCCCGACAAGTTCTTTAAATAACGGTTCAGTAATATTTGTAATAACATTTTCATAAGTATCGACATATATGACCTTACCTTTTATGGCATTTTTTTCAACCACCGGTGCAAAGGACATTTTCTGCATTAATGAATCTTTAACAATCCCAAGATTTTCTAACGGCTCTCCTTTGGCTATATGGGCTGCTGCTCTCACAAAAACATCCCTGGTTGAAAAAGTAAAAGAATCAGTATCCTGTATAATATCAATTTCAACAATTTTCTCCGGATCGCGATTAAAGATAAGAGAAAAGACTCCATTATCCGCACCCAAAAAATAGTGTCCATCAAATAGAACTGCTGTGTGTGGAGTTTTAATAGAAGCATCAGACTTCACTCCAATTATATGAATACTGCCTTTGGGGAAATATTCATATGAATTACGGATAACAAAAGATGTCTGGTTAAGGTCAAAAGAAGGAATGTCATGAGATATATCGACTATCGTGGCATCTGGAATGTACGTTAGTATACTCCCTTTTACTGCTGCAAGATAATGATCTTTAAGCCCCCAATCGCTTGTTATGCTTATTATAGGCATTTATTCACAAATTTTAAGAAATATCAAATAAAAGAAATATTTTTGTATGCATCAAAATTAGTAAAATAAATTTTATATTATAAATTTTTAATACTTTTGAAGCAATAATTTGGATCAATAATAATTCGTTAGCGTTCACAGAACACTGAAATTGGAAACTGGAAATTGGAAATTGGAAATTCAGTACTTGATACTCACTACTTGATACTGGAAATTGGAAATTGGAAATTAGGAAAAAATGAAAAGAGTTCACGAATTAGATGTTTATAAACTATCGGAAGAATTATCTGATTTGGTCTGGCACGATTTTGACAAGTGGAACAAAAAGGTTCAAAATACAATAGGTTACCAGATTATTCGAGCATCTGATAGTATAGCTGCAAATATAGCAGAAGGATATGGGCGTTATACTCCAGCGGACAGGAAAAGGTTTTATTTATATTCAAGAGGCTCGTTGAAAGAAACTAAATCATGGTTACGAAAACTTATTCGGAGGAAGGTTATAAATAAGTCAGATGCTTCAAAATACCAAATAGCAATTGAAGAACTTGGTCCAAAGTTGAATGCATTTATCAACAAAACAAAAATATAATAGTACAAATTTCGAATTTCAAGTTTCAAGTTTCAAATTTTATGCAATAATTAAATCACATTAGAAGTTGGAAATTGGAAATTAGGCTGTTAAAATAAGTTCTTCCAAATTTCGAATTTCGAGTTTCAAATTTCAAATTTAATGAGCGAAAAAACAATCAACATCACCTCATATAGTCCTCTTGACATTTACGGGGCAAATGACACTTATCTTGAACTAATCAGGAATTATTTCCCGAAACTTAAGATCATTGCCAGGGGTGATATATTAAAACTAATTGGAGACAAAGGTGACATTATTGAATTTGAAAAAAAGTTCTCATCAGTGCTTCTCCATTTTGATAAATTTGGCAAGATCACAGAGAATGATATCATTCAATTGATGGAGACAGAAAAAAGTAACACTTTCCAGGCTAAAGAAATAAATGATGACATACTTGTCCATGGCAGAAATGGCATGCTTATAAAAGCCCGAACAATAAATCAACGGCGTCTGGTCAAAAGTTCGGATAATAATGACCTCCTGTTTGTGATCGGGCCTGCTGGTACAGGCAAAACATATACAGCAGTTGCATTAGCTGTAAGAGCTCTGAAAAATAAGGAAGTAAAAAGAATAATTCTAACAAGACCAGCAGTGGAAGCAGGAGAAAATCTTGGCTTTTTACCTGGTGATCTGAAAGATAAGCTTGACCCATATCTTCAGCCCTTGTATGATGCACTAAGGGATATGATACCCACTCAGAAACTATTAAGCTATCTTGAAGATGGAACAATCGAAATTGCACCTCTTGCTTTTATGAGAGGTCGCACTCTTGACAATGCTTTTGCTATTCTTGATGAAGCCCAAAATACTACTAAAAATCAGCTCAAAATGTTTCTTACTCGTATGGGACGATCTGCAAAATTTATTGTAACTGGTGATATCACTCAGATTGATCTGCCTGCTAACCAGTCTTCGGGCCTTATTCATGCATCAGAAATTCTTAAAAACCTTCAGGGTACAGATTTTATTTATCTTGATGAACAAGATATCATCAGGCATAAGCTGGTTGGGAAGATTTTGAAGAGATATGAGAGGTGAGATATGAGACCCGGTTAAAAAAACTTGAAACTTTAAATATAAACATACATATGAGCAAAAGTATAATTAGAACAGATTTTAACTTTCCTGGCTTAAAGGAAGTCTATCATGGAAAGGTCAGGGATGTGTATAACATCAATGATAAATTATTAGTAATGATCGCAACCGACAGGATCTCAGCATTTGATGTAGTCCTTCCTGAAGGAATCCCATACAAAGGGCAGGTTCTGAATCAAATAGCTGCGAAATTCCTTGATCTTACGGCAGATATTGTTCCTAACTGGAAGATTTCAGTCCCTGATCCTATGGTAACTGTTGGCCGTTATTGCAAACCATACGCAGTTGAAATGATCATTAGAGGATATCTTACAGGTAGTTCATGGAGGTCTTATAAAAATGGTGAAAGGAAGATATGTGGTGTTCCCATACCTGATGGAATGAAAGAACATGAAAAATTCCCTGAACCAATAGTCACACCCACAACAAAGGCTACAGAAGGGCATGATGAAAATATTTCAAAAGAAGATATTATTGCACAAGGATTAGTGCCTGAAAATGAGTATGAACTTCTGGAAAAGTATACTATTGAGCTTTTTAAGAGAGGAACTGAAATTGCTGATAAGCAAGGTTTGATACTTGTTGATACAAAATATGAATTTGGTATTGATGAGGGTGTAATTTTCCTGATAGATGAAATACATACTCCTGACTCATCACGTTATTTCTATAAAGAAACCTATCAGGACTACATGGATAAAGGCCTTGCTCAAAAACAGCTATCTAAAGAGTTTGTAAGAGAATGGTTAATGGACCAAGGATTTACCGGTAACCCTGGCCAGCAATTACCTGAAATGACTAAAGAATTCGTTAATAGTGTTTCCGAAAGATATATCGAGCTCTATGAGAATATTACAGGAGATGAATTTTTACGCTCAGAAGCTGGAGATACAATCGATAGAGTTGAG
>JAIOTT010000464.1 GCA_021106655.1 Bacteroidales bacterium | reverse complement strand
GCACAGTCAAACGACTCATCTCCAAAGGGCATTTTTTTACCATCCCAAGTGAAATCAGGGGGGATTTCATTATCGTAAACCAAACCATCTTCTATGTCTAATCCGACTACCTTCTCCACCTTTGAGTTGCAATATATTAATGCCTTGTAAGGCATTTTTCCGCAACCTACATCAAGCATTTTTCCATTGAATTTTCCCATAGAGGCTATGAGTCCCGAACAAATAGATTTCCGAACAACATACCGGTCAAGGTTTTTGGAGTTGAATTTGATGTTAACAAATTCATCGTATTTATTCAGTTTAAGTTTTGCTATTCTTTTATTAATTCCTTTTTCAAAATCTTTGTGATATTTATAATTGAAGGCTCTATCCAACACCCTCATTACTTCTACTCCCTTAAAAATCATTTCTCTATATGGGAGACTACTCCATATACTTTTACTATGTTGACGATAAACTGACATACAATCTGACATATAATAGATTTTACCAAATGTAGCATTATAAAAATGTAACCCCCAGTCTCCAGCGTTTAATTCCTTGTACCATTCAGGCAAATCATTGAAGTTTCTTCTAAAAACACAAGACGCTGTTGAAATAAAGTTTTTTTGAGTTAAATCTGTAATCTCAAAAACAGTGTCCTTATTTATTTTATTGAATTTCTCGGAGTCGCCATTAGCCCATATTGTCATTGCCTCATGAAAACACATTGAATATCCACAATTCGATTCTAAAAAATCAACTTGTTTTTGCAGCTTTAAAGGATCTTTCCAGTAATCATCACCTTCGCATAGTGCAATGTATTTGCCCCGAGCAGCTAATAGATTGTACATAAGATTAAACCGCCCAGTAGGCATGCCGTTAATCTTCATATTATTTTCCCTATGATGTAAAAAGAGCCTTATTTTATCAGGATATTTTTCAGCATAAGTTATACATACTTCTCTTGTTCCATCAGTTGAAGCATCCTCCCCCAGTAGTATTTCAAAGGGGAAATCTGTTTTCTGCATCAATATGCCATCTATGCAGTCTTTGATGAAATTAACATGCTGGTAGGTTACCACTATAACTGATACGAGAGGCTTATTTTCAAGTGTATTATTGGGATATTCTATTACTTCCTTTTTTTGATATCTATTTATTAAATTATCCATTTTCGACTTTACATTAAACCTAATTACTCTATCAGAATCCGTTTAAATAGAAGCAACCTACAAAAATTCTGATAACGGGGTATTCTCTAAATCTCTGTATATTTCTTCGACTATTTTTCGATCAAGTTGATATCTCCATTTATCTTTAACTGCTTTTTTCTTATATACGGCATATTCATTTTCAACGTTCCGGTTTTGAGAATCTCTTACAAAATCTATAGTTTGACAAGACAAATCAATCCCTACAAATTCAAACATCTTTTCAATTATCTGGAAAGGTCTATCAACCAGATAATCATACTTTACTATCATAACTTTCCTAGGATGATTGCTTTGAAGTAAAAGATAGAAATTTGTTAAATACTTCCAGTCTTCGAAACCCCAAAACTCTTCCTCTCCAGTTTTCCGGCACTCGCCGCTTCTCCACTCTTTATATGGATCAGCCCCTTTCGGAAACTCCTTAGGTGTATTAATCCATGAATTGATTGCGCCGCATGGGTTTCTAACAATATGTACAAATTTCATCTCGGGCACTAAATTTAAAAGCTGTTCTGTTAGATTGTGATATCTTGTATCTTTTATAACCAAATGAGATGGACGACTCTCTTTACTTTTAATATTAGGATATTCCCCACTTTTCCTTCTGTAGTTCTGGTCCATAAATTCGTCATTGGTAAAATAGACTTCTCGAAAAAACTGGAGCCACTCATCTCTGTTGGAATTTACATTCACCGCATTTTTAAAAGCATATGAAAAAAGCGGCGAAAGTTTAAACCTAACGTTAGGGTGACTGTCAAAAATTTGGCTCAACCAACTCGTACCAGATCGTGGCATCCCGTTTATCCAAATGTAATCCATTTTTATATATCACCGGCACTGTTACTTATAAATTATAATATCGGTTCGATAATGTGCTGTGTGTAGCAAGGTATTTTGCTCAATAAATGTGTACTTGAAAGCATTCGATTCGCATATTTCAGCGATGTGTTTCATGTCCCACCAAGCGCCCAAACCTTTTCTTTTTTCTACTAAAAACCTAAATATAACATAATTCATTTTTCTATAAAACGTGTTAAAGAACCCCCATTTCTTATTGCTATCTAAAACACTACCAATTAAGAATTTCAAATCGGGCGGCCTAAATTCCCCGATAAAATTTATTAAAGAATTCAATTCATTTTTAGTGAAATAAGCTAATCCATCATAGAGCAAAACCTTATTAATTTCGATTTCATTTAACGTCTTTGATATCTTTGGTATTTGTTTTACATCATGCTCGACATATAGGATATTATCACGACATTTAAATGTTTTTGCATTTTCTATTAATGTCCTTGAAAAATCAACACCGACAACACTATTAACCGATTTTGCTAATTCGTACGTTAAGACACCGTTTCCACAGCACAAATCTAAGAGATTATCATCACTATTTAGAGATAGAGATGATTCAATTTCTTCTACCATAATCATGAATAGCTTACTATCAATCGCTTTGCGTCCAACGGTTTTTCCAACTTGATACAATAAATCGGCATCTCCATAATTATTTATGGGCCTGTAGCCTTGCCAAAATTTTTTCCAGTCCGTCAATTTAAAAATTCTACTTCGATATTGTCTAACATATCAGCTATTTTTTCTGGAGTATTAAACATCATTACATCAATTATAGAAAGACTATGTTCAAAATTTGACCTTCTTTGGTCATATACCTCAATCTTGGCTTTGAGTAGTCT
>JAIOTT010000195.1 GCA_021106655.1 Bacteroidales bacterium | reverse complement strand
CATTCAAGATATTTAAACACTTATAGTATAATAACCGCACCTGCCTGCGATACTTACACTGTGCATAGTGGTGATGAAACCTATACTTCCTCCGGAACCTATTTGGATACCATCCCAAATGCAACAGGATGTAATAGTATACTTACAATAATGCTCACTATCAACAATAGTAACACTGTTTTTGAATCAGCAACAGCATGCGATAGTTATTTCTGGACAGTGGATGGTAATACATATACAAACTCAGGCGTATACAGTTCAACACTTACTAATGTTGCAGGATGTGATTCCACTATTATACTTAATCTCACAATCAGAACAGTTGATACATCTGTTACCGTAAACTCAACAACAATAACAGCCAATGCTACGGGTGCTTATTACCAGTGGATAGATTGTTCCACTATGCTGCCAATAAGTGGCGAAGTGAATCAAAGTTATACGGCAACAGCAAATGGCAGTTACGCGGTTATTATCAATGAATATGGCTGTACAGATACCTCCTTTTGTTATAGTATTACTACTGTAGGAATCTTAGAAAATACTTTTGAAAGTTTGTTTAGCATCTACCCAAATCCTACAACAGGCCAACTAACAATTACATTTAAGGAGACATACGATCAAATAACACTTACGGTAAAAAATATTGGTGGAAAGTTCATATCTTCAACTGTTATAAAAGAGAAAGAAAAAGTGACTCTTGATATTGAAGGTGCCAAAGGATATTATTTTGTGAATATCGAATCTTCAGAAGGACAACATGCAATATTGAAAATTTTAAAACAATAATCGACAATATCCTAAAAAACTGCAGAATTTCTAATAAAGAATTAATAATTAAATATAGAATCAAAAACAAACACACATGAACAAAGTAGTAAAAGATGCAAAAGAAGCTATAATAGGCATGTCGGATGGATGTACAATAATGCTTGGAGGTTTCGGGCTTTGTGGAATTCCGGAGAATACCATTAATGCTTTATTTGATGCAGATATTCAAAATATCACCTGTATCTCTAACAATGCAGGAGTTGATGACTGGGGCTTAGGCCGTTTATTAAGGAAACATCAGTTAAAAAGAATAATTGCCTCTTATGTTGGAGAAAACAAAGAATTTGAGCGTCAGCTGTTAGAGGGAGAGTTGGAAGTAGACCTTATACCCCAGGGGACACTGGCTGAAAGGATCAGGGCCGGGGGAGCAGGAATACCGGCATTTTTTGTTCCGGCAGGTTATGGTACTGAAGTACAGGAAGGGAAAGAAGTGAGAGAATTTAATGGCAAAATGCATTTAATGGAAATGGGTCTCACTGCAGATTATGCCCTTGTTAAAGCATGGAAAGGCGATACTCACGGAAATCTTATCTACAGAGCAACAGCTAACAACTTCAATAATATGATGGCTGCTGCCGGAAAGATCACTATTGCCGAAGTTGAAGAACTAGTCCCTTTTGGAGAGCTTGATCCAAATTATATTCATACACCCGGAGTTTATGTTCAACGTATCTTCAAAGGTGTGGATTATGAGAAGCGTATTGAATTTCTTACAACAAGCGATTAAAAAATCAAACATAAAATTTAAAAATCAGACACATGGCTTTAGATAAAAACGGTATAGCAAAAAGAATAGCACAAGAACTTGAAGATGGTTATTATGTAAATCTTGGTATCGGGATACCAACTCTTGTGGCAAATTTTATCCCCGAAGGAATAGAAGTTACTTTACAATCTGAAAATGGATTACTAGGAATAGGCCCATTCCCTAAAAAAGCTGAAGCAGATCCTGACCTTATAAACGCAGGCAAACAAACTGTTACTGCTTTGCCGGGTTCTGCATTCTTCGATTCAGCTGAAAGTTTTGCAATGATCAGGGGTGGACATATAGACCTGACAGTTTTAGGTGCTTTTGAAGTAGCTGAAAATGGTGATATTTCAAGCTGGAAAATTCCAGGTAAAATGGTAAAAGGTATGGGTGGTGCTATGGACCTTGTTGCTGCTGCGAAAAATATTATTGTGGCAACAACACATACCGATAGAAATGGAAAATCCAAATTAATAAAAAAATGCACATTACCCCTTACAGGTGTAGGCTGTGTAAAGAAAATCGTAACTGATATGGCTGTTGTTGAAGTAACGCCTCAGGGATTTAAACTCGTGGAAAGAGCTCCCGGGGTTAGTGTTGAAGAAATAAAAAATGCAACAGAAGGTGCATTAATAGTTGAAGGTGATATCCCGGAAATGAACTTGTCCTGATCTTAATCTTAATTCTATTTATTTTTTTGAAATTCATAGATTATTTCCTCAACATCACTCATGGTAAAGTCGTGTACTTTTTTTAAGCGGCCTAATCTTTCATTGTTTGATGTTGACAATGGGATATTCAGTTTAGTTTTTATATGATCAGCTGGTACTTTGTATTCTTCTGCAATCTCCTTAAGAGTCATACGACCATTTACTTCTATATTTGACGGAATATCACGACGCTTATCATGTTCAGCATCAGCATGTCTGTTTGAGGAATGAGCCTGGTGTTGTCGCTTATCAGTTTTACTTTCCCCGATCTGACTGCTTACCTGTCTTGAAATATTTTCAGAATTCTCAGGCATCACAGGTTCTTGCTTTTTTAGCCTTTGACGCCCTTCACCGGTTTTTCTTTCATTAGTATCCGATATTTCTGAATAATGGCGTCCTCCTTTATAATCAGGGTCTTCTACTTTAGCATTAATAAAAAGCGGAAAAGCAACAAGCACCAACGAAATAAACGATAAAGCAATCGCGGAAAATACTCTTGCCTTTTTGTTTTTTATCAATCCTTTGTAAATACATATTATCATACTCCAGTGGAACCAAATATGAAGCACCAACAGTCCGAATAAAATCAATCCAAAAATAAAATGGATGTCATTCCATCCATGCCTGTCAAGACCCAATAAAGTAAACTCAAGGTTTTCTCCGAATTTATCCCATTTTTCCTGTCCTGTCAATAAAATATATTTAGTAAGAAGTCCGATTCCAATAATTGCCATCATTACAATTAGCATAATTGCATCAATTACCAGGTTTAATTTTGATCTTTTCATTTTATTCTCCTCCTATAAAAATATGAATTCATAATATATTTTTTCTGTTATCTTCACTATATAATGTTAAGAATTATAACCATAAACTATGAGTCTACTCCGAAAAGTTATTTTCTTGCCACAAAGTCTCAAAGGCACCAAGATTCACTAAAAGTAAAGCGTTGGGTTAATGATCTTTGTGAAGCTTAGAGTCTTAGTGGCATTTTCTTATTTTTTGATTTCTCGAAGTTGGCTCAACTATAAACCATAAACTATAAACCAGTTTGTAAGCTCAATCATAAGCCAGTCTGATTTTTTCATCAGCAAATGTTGGCCGAATAAGCTCATCCCATTCGGGAGATT
>JAIOTT010000311.1 GCA_021106655.1 Bacteroidales bacterium | reverse complement strand
TTGATTATATCTTAAATGAAAAGATCAAGGAGCAACTTCCTGAAAATGTGGACTCCGATAAGTACTATCATTATGACAAAAATACCCGTACCTTAAAACAAGCATATAAGGAAAGATTTACAGAACTTTAGCTTTCTTTAGAATGCAATTCCAATCTGCATAATATAGCGAAAACCTAATGTCCATTGGGAAAACCCTCCCTTTTTATTAACTGAAAGATCTTTGAGAGTTCCTTCTAAATAAGGATATTTATCGAGTACAATTTTTTTTATAGCATCAACGGTTTCGTTTTCTTCATTAGCTGAAAGATCACCGATAATATCAAGATTCCCATTATACCATGACCATGAAGGTCCGAAGACGATGAAATCAAGAGATACTATATTTTTGAAAATGAATTGGTATCCCAATTCAAAACCAACGGAATAAATCATAATATCTGCATCAAGATCAAATGAATTTTCTATAACATCATCGACCTTAATTTCCATTGCATTACTAAAACCACTTTTATAATATGAAGAATATGGGCCGATGTAAACTCCATCCGGTGCCAATCTTTTATTTCTTTGCAAAAGATAAAACCTGTATTCTGCTGAGAGGCTGAAGCCCCCTTTCTTTTTTTGTTCAAGCACAAAAACATCATTTTCTCTCTCTTTTAACAGATTTGGGAAATTCCGGTAGCCACCCCCAATCGACAGAGACTGGTTGGGTCTGATCATTCGCTCATAACTAACAATATAATCATCACCCCCAAATAAAACATAAGTTGAATAGTTAAATTTCAAAATATTCTTCTTGGGCTTATCAAAATAGGAGAGGGTATCCTGTGCATAGCTACTTGAAACTCCCAGAAAAATATACAAGCCAATAATAATGAATATTAGAGATTTGTTTTTTGTCATAACTTTTTGAGTTTATTAAGCATTGCCTGATAATTGCGATAGAAAAAAGCAAGCATTTATTGAAGAATGCAACTCGCTCTATAACTTATAAGAAAGCCCGATCAGCAATACTTCTTTAAACTGCGTTCGCGGACCTGCCGTATCAAAATTACCATCACCATTACTGTCAACCTGTATATCAATATTATCATCATAAATCAGTTGAGTAGTAAAATCAACGGTGATATATTTATTGACTGTCATAGTAATTAAATTTTCCCAGTTTACATCAATGTTTTGTGGATTTTCAAGGTAATTGGCATATAATTCGAGTTTTGTCTGGAAGAAAATATTTTTCATAATATCATGCTTAAACATTCCTCTTATATAAGCTCCGAATTTATTTTGTGTCTTTTTACCATGAGTAAGAATATTTCCCATTTCATCATATTCAGCAGGATCAACGCCAAAAGCCCCGGCATCTGCCAGTTCATCATCATTTACGATTATTAACTTTTCAGTAGCCGGAGATAAATAAAGCGAGAAATTATCACACGGAAGATAATCAAAACCAATACCAGCTAAAAGATATGCAGGGGCAAGAAAATTCGATATTTTAACTGAGTCGTCAGGATAGTTATAGCCGGGAGAAAACTGTGTCCGAAAATTCAGTAAGCCTGCATAGTACCAATTTTTATTAGCCTTAATCCCGTATTTTGTGTTAAATTCTATTTTATCATCGGTTTTCCTTGCCTTATCCTCAGATCCCTGTTTTAAAAGTCCATATCCAATCTCAAGTGAATTTCCCCATATGGTTTTTTCTTTTATATAATCTGCATACAGACTAATTAATCCCAGGCCTGAAAATGAACTTTCACCTCCTGCTGCCCAATTTGTGAATGAAGATTGCGAGAGATTGATAGAAATTACTCCTCCTTTTTTCCATCCATAAATAGTGTCAGTACTCTGTTGTCTTAAACTTTCCTCAAGCTCATCTGTTTGAGCATAAATGCTAAAACTGAAAAGAGAAATTACTATCGATAATATTATTTTCTTTTTCATACTTCTTTATTTTTTAATATTTAATCCTGTTTCTGGAGGTGAATATCCATTTGAGGGAAAGGAATACTGAGGCCTTCTTTATCAAAGCTTTTATAAACACTTTCGTTCATATCAAAAAATACTCCCCAATAATCTTCAGCTTTTACCCAGACTCTGACAACGAAGTTTACTGAACTGTCTGCCAATTCACTTATGGCAATAAACATTTCAGGATCCTTCAGTATTCTGCTGTCAGCTTCAATTAATTGCTTTAAAACACTCTTTGCTTTATCGGCATTATCGCCATATGCAATCCCAAAAGTCCAGTCAACCCTTCTTATCGGTTCTTTTGAATAATTAATCATTGAGGAGGTTGATAATCCACCATTGGGAATAATAACCACTTTGTTGTCAGGTGTTTTAAGAGTAGTGTTAAAAATTTGTATCTCGCTAACTACCCCAAGGTATCCTTGAGCTTCAATAAGATCTCCTGCCTTAAATGGCTTGAAGATTAAAATTAAAACACCGCCGGCAAAGTTCTGTAAAGTGCCTGAGAGTGCCATTCCTACAGCTAAGCCTGCAGCACCCAAAATTGCAATAAATGAAGTCATTTGTATACCTACCATCCCCATTACAGCAATAATAAGCGATACTTTGAGTAAAACAGATATAATAGATTTGATAAAAGGTTGTAATGATTCATCTAAACCTCTTTTCTTCATTAATCTTGCAGCTCCGTTTGTTAAGATTTTAATGATCCAAAGTCCTACAAGTAATACTATAATTGCTCCTATAAGCTTTGGCCCGTAATTTAACAGTAGTTCATTTGCTTTATCAAGAAAGTTTTCCATAATAATAGAGTTTTAATGTTAATGTTTATTGCCTGATCTTTTTTTGCAGGTGCAAAATTAGGTAATTTTTGCTTCGCACGTTATAGGTTAAGTGGTTGATTAGTTAATTAGGAAAAACTCAACAAACCATCTTTATTGATTATCCATCCTAATTATCCACTCAACTATTTAACTTATTCAACTACAATAGTCTTCGATTCTGACCTCTCCTCATGTCGGATATTTATAAAATAAACTCCTTTAGGCACATCAGAAGTATTAAAGATAATTCTGTCAGCGGTACTGTTTGAGGGCAGATTTATGGATTGGCCCATGCTATTCATAATTTTTATTGTAGCATCTATAATATTCCTTCCCTCTACAAAAAATTGAGCCTTAGCCGGATTAGGATAAAGCTTAATATCCGACTCATTATTTAATTCTTCATAAGTTAAAGGTATGTCAATTGTAAAGTTATAAAGGTAGGAACCCCCAAAATCTGCTTGAAAAAACGCAACAATTCCTCCACCAACTTCCATGATACGGGCGAATCCGGCACCATCATTATTCGCCCAAAAATCAATTCCATCATCATCAGTATCTGAAATTAAAATAGAGTAACACCCAAGTGACAGATTAAAAGTATCCATGTATAAGGTATTGTTAGCCATTCCCTGTCTGATAAATAATTGATTTCCTGCATCATCAAACAATTCCCATTTGCTTTCATATGCTGCATTATTAGTTTTAAACAAGACGAGAAAATTTGCTGGTATCACATCAGGAATAGTGAAGTCGCTGGTGTAAATATTATTAAAGCTATATTCATCCACACCTGAGTTAGGATCCTTAATTTCTACATGAAATTTATTATGCAGTCCGGAAACAGAACTCCAAAGAGTAGAAGTCAGAGGTAATTCTACTATTTCCTTTTCTAAAAACCCCAAAATTCCAGTCCATGTAAAAGTCTCATGTGTAGTAGCATCGTTAACCCAATATTCAATTGTTAAGTTTGTTAACATAATTGACCCTGTATTTTGAATAACAACTTTAGGATTCGAACACATTGGATTTGATCTGAAGTACTCAATTCTATTTGATGGTTCCAGCACTTCAATTAAAGCTGCATCCTGATTAAAGTTAGCGTTTCCATATGATACAAGCTGATTACTGACAATGTAGTTTGAAGTCCCGCTTGCAACATACATCCCATAATCGATATTATGTATTTGTCCGGGAGTTACAAAGGGTGTAATATCCCATTCTCTAGTATCAGTTGCCATTCCGGGACACCATCCTGCACGGTCGTAAATCCATGTTCCTCC
>JAIOTT010000343.1 GCA_021106655.1 Bacteroidales bacterium | reverse complement strand
TAAAGGCACAGCGGATTTTGTTGAATGGGCAATGATACAACCAAACGTTATCCCTTATTGGTATCAGGTGCCTATTTTTATGACAAATGCCGCCAGTCATCAACAGCTATTCTTATGGGCATGGGGTGAGGGTGAGAAATGGATAAGAGAGAAACACCCTGTTGCTATTCATTCTATTGATAAGAAGTATCCTAAGAGATTTAATAAGTTCAACCTATGGGTTATGCAAGAATTGCGCAAAAAATATAATAATCTTGTTTCTATAATAGGTTTAAGAGCAGAAGAAAGTCCTGATCGTAGATTTGTAATGTTTGGAGAAAATAGTGAGTTGTTTTGGTTAAGGAGAAAAAATGAGCCCCATAAAGCATATCCTATAATAGATTGGAAGTACACTGATATTTGGAAATATATTATTGAAGGTGGCTTTAAATATAATAAGATATATGATAAAATGTATATGCTTGGTGGTAACTTAAGATATTTCAGAGTTTCAAATCTTGTTCACGAAAAGGCTTTTAAATGTTTGGCCGATCTGCAAGAATTAGAACCAGAAACCTATAACAGGCTAGAAGAAAGATTGCAAGGTGTTCATACTGCTGCCCTTAATGGGAAAGAGAATTTAATTTATTCGATAAGAACTTTGCCGGATAGATTTAAATCATGGAAAGAATATAAAGAATTTCTTTTAGAAAGTATACACCCGGATTTGTGTAAACTTTTTAAATATCAATGGAGTAGATTTAGCGATACGGACGATGTGGGTGCTAATAAGTATATGGTAAAAAGGATACTTTTATGCGATTGGGAAGGTAATATAACATGGAATAGAGATTTTGACTTTAATTATACTAAAGGTCAGATACTGCATAAAAACAAATTAAAGATAGAAGATGAAATAATAAAAAAATGGATGACAACATTTTAATAAATCTAAACGAACAAATTAAATGGAAAAACACGACAAAGCCAGTATAATGCTATGTAACTACCTACGCCAGATAGCAAGAGAAAAAGGAATTACCCATCAGGAAATTGCAGATAAAACCGGATTCATAGCATCAAATGTTACCCGGATGCTTTCAGGTAAATATTCTCCTTCATTAGTAAATTTTATAAAACTAGCAGAAGCAGTTGATGCTTTCATTTTTGTTATTGATAAAACCGCTGATGATGAGTTGGTAGAAGTTATGAAATCAAGGTGGAAAGATTATAGCACATCTTAAAACCCAGAGCTCTTCTTTTTGATCACCTCAGAGGCTTCAACCCTGGCTTTTTTTACATATTTATTGGTGATCTCCAGACTGGAGTGATCAGCGAGCTCCATAACCTCTTTGGGTGAGATACCATCTTTTAATAGCTGAATTATTCCGGAGTCTCTGAGGCTATAAAACTGAATTTCCATAGGTAATCCAATTTCCTCTCGTAACTTACTCCAACGCTTTGAGATTAGACGGGGGTCAATCCTTTTTGATCCAACCTTAAACTTATCAGAAAAAACATAGTGTTCCTTATTATGCTCAGATAAATTCAATTTCTCAAGGTATGGCGCCATAGTATCAGGAATTGTACTTATTCTATCGTTGTGGTTCTTTGCATTTCTCCCATCAATGAAAATTGCTTGAGCTTCCAGATTCACATCTTTAACTTTCATGAATGTTATTTCCCGGGGCCTTAATAAACAATGAAATGCAACCAGTACCATTACATAAAACTCATAATGCCTATCAATAAGGTATTTTCTTATTTTATCCCTGGTGTAGTTATCGATGTCCATTATCCTTTGTTTCTCTGTCCTTGTCTTTCTCTTAATGTCTTTGAATGGACTTTCCTTGCAATAGTTATGATCTATGAACCAATTGAACAATGTTTTCATAAACCTCAAATAATTGTTGTAAGTATTTGAACTTACGTTTCGTTTATTATAAACATAATCCATGAACTGCAATGCATGATTTTTCCTGAAGCTTATAACAGTAATATTGCTTTCAAAATCTTCAAGAATGAATTGTGAGAATATCTTAATATATGAATTATAGCTTCGTGTTGAATCATGCCTTAAGCCACGTTTATCCCTGGTAAAAGCGCCCAGAGCGTCAGAAAGTTTAAATAAAGCGTTTCGTGGTTCTTCCTCATAATAAGGATTCCATCCTTCAGCAAGTTTAATGTTTATTCTATGAACTAACTTGAGAGCAAACTTGCGCCTTTCAATAATTGATTTTATTCGGTTAACCTTAATTCTTTTACGAACCAGCTTATTATCAGCGGGATGCTTGATATAGAAGGAAATATACCAGTTTTTCCCTTCATGCAATTTTGCAGGAATATAATCTACAAATGGAGCGTAATTTTTATAATGATTTTCGGACATCTATCTGTGAATCAAGTGATAATGCTACAAATTCCAACTGTCCCGATTTTGTCCCGTTTTTTTGTGGCAATCTCTGGAAATGCTAGTATAACGGGCATTTCCAGAGTTTTTGCGGAGAGGGGGGGATTCGAAATTTTTATTTTTCATTTTGTATATATTTATTAATCAATTATTTAACTTTTTAAAATAGCTGTTTTTTCATATCTTTTGACCCAGATAAGGCCCGGTACAAGTGGCGTCGAGCAGGGGTATAATAAGGCTTTCCAGGGGTTGAACGATAATAAAAATTAGCTTTGTCCCGTTTCTCGACGCTATTAAGACTGTTTCTAAATAATAACTTTGTAATTAATATTAATCACTCCTGGCCTTGTTTATTTTTTCTTTTAGATCCTTTAAATGTTGTTTCTCGTTGGAATCAGTACTTTTTTTATATACAGACTCTGTTTCCTCCAGTATGCTTACTAATTCACTCTCAAATTTTTCTACTGAATAATTTTTACTCCCTTGTATAAGCTTATCAAACTCACATAATAACCTGTTATACTCTTGCTCACCCTCATCTCCACTCCCAGGATCTTCAACAACCATGGATATTGTAGAAGCCAATTCTTTAAATATTAAATTCAATCTGTTATTTATGTATTCCTTTTTACTAAGCCCTTTATCTTCAAGGTAAGCATTTGAAATTAGGTCGCGTGGGTCAACATTAAAATATTGAGCCATCTTTATTATTTGGCTAAGTCGAAAGTCACCATGTTCTCTAATTGCTATTCTTAAACCATTGGCTGTAAGGCCAACAATCTTAGCTAAATCAACTGCAGTTATTCCCTTTTTTTTCATTAACTGCTCTATCTTCTCTGTATCAGATGGTTTCATGGTTACTAACAATATCATGTTAACAAAATCAATTTAGTTTATTTGATTTAAAGTTAAATTCATTTTACTTTTACCTAAAAAACATTACCCCTTCTAACCATAAAAATACAAAACTTATGCCAAGTATGCAATTATTAGAGTACACAAAAGAAAAACTTTTCGCAAAAGACTATGAGAATCTTCATAATCTGATGGAAATTACAAAAACCAGGAGAACACAAATATTAAACGATCCGCCCAGGATGACCCAAGATGAGATAATACAACTGGCACGTTTGCTTGATGTTTTACCTACCACATTAATATCACAATTTAATTGTGGTGAAAGCAAGATCACTGTTAAGAAAAATAAAGAATTAATGGAATTAAAGGAGGTGTAATTATGAAAGAAGTAGTACATTTTATTTACAACGAACAATCCATCGACTTTTTACCAAGTGGTGAAAATGTGATGGTAAATGCCACGCAGATGGCTGAAATATTTGGGAAGCAGGTAAACGAATTTACCTCAAATAAGAACACTCAATCATTCATAAATGAGTGTCTAAAAAACGGGAATTCCCGTTTTTTAGGGATAAAAAATCAATCAGATTTGATCGATTCAAAACAAAAATCTGGTACCTGGATGCATCGGATTTTAGCCTTAAAATTTGCTGCATGGTTAGACCCTAAATTTGAACTCTGGGTATTCATTACTATTGATCAAATTTTACTTGGGCACTACAAAGAACAAAAGGAAGCAACAACTGCAAAAATATTAGCTGAAAGGGAGCTGGAGCTTAAGAAGAATGAATTGCTTGAGAAATATCCTGAGTTTATCGATTTCCTGAAGATTGAAGGTAAAATATCAGATGCCGAAAAACGAAGGTTGAAAGCTATTCGTGACTCTGTTAAGCAGCTTAAGTTAGATCTGTTTGAGCAAGTTGTGAATTAAAAGAAGTTTCATAGGCGATAATGATTATTCATTAGTGAAACGCTAACCGGCCTCTATTGGCATCGGGGCCGGTTTATTTTGAATTAAATATTTAACAAATGATATTTCAATTTCTTTTCTTTTCATGATGATAAGCCGGTCGCCTTGTAATGCGGGTGGCCGGCTTTGTTTTTTTTTAAAACTAATTCTACACATATGGAAACAGCAACAACAACAGAATGGAAAATTAATAAAACAACAGGTAAGAAATATTGTGAGACCCTGCCTAAAAACACCAGGGTGGCTAAACTGGAAGATTTTTACCTGGATGGCGAAATAGAACTGGATCCTGTGCTGATTATTAATAAACCTTTCCTGGTGCATTCATATACAACCGGTTGGTACTGGGCCTGCAGAACTAATAAAAACTTTCCTTACCCGGAGTCGGATTTTAATGTGTTCCTGGAGAATGACAGAGTATATGTTTTTGAAGGATGATGCATCTTGAGCTAAATACTAATAATCAAGTATCCATCACCTTGGATGATCTTATGATGTTTATGAGAGAGAGGCATTATTTCTCTGAAAGCATATCTGAACAGTATTTTCTTAATGAATTTCTAAAGGAGCTCAGCCTGTACAAACAAAGTGCTGTTGAGTTCATCTGTGATAATAAATTATTTCAAACTAATAACGAATAATTATGCAATACTTTTCAAAGATTACACAAAACTATTGGACCTCTAAAAACAAGGCTCATGAGCAAATTCTTGGAGTAATAATAACTTATGACCAGATATTAATTGAGAAAGACAAACTCAAAGATTTTGAAATAGACCTGTTTACTGATATTGCCGAGGTTAATTTAAATAATCCAAGATGTAAGGATTTAGAAATAAGCATTTTTCCTGATTATTTGGATAAAGATGAAGTCTTTTTTGAAATACCAGGTGTATTCCTAATGCATCTCTATAAGGTATGTGATTATTATTAAGATTTACCATTCTAATTTGAACCATGAAACTCCAAAACGCACTCAAAATCGCTGAGATAATAAAAAGCAAGCTTGCACCTCACTGCGATCGCATTGAAATAGCCGGAAGCATCAGGCGCAAAAAGCCCCTGGTTAAGGATATTGAAATTGTGGCAATTCCTAAACCATATTATACCGGTTTGTTTGAAAATGGTATTGCTAAGGTTATTAACCAATGGCCAAAACTCAAAGGTGAACTTCCATGTAAATACACCCAGCGTTTACTCCCGGAAGGAATCAAGCTTGATTTGTTCTTTGCTAAGCCTGACAACTGGGGATTAATATTTGCCATCAGGACAGGAAGTGCTGATTATTCATATAATGTTTTGGCAAAGGGATGGGTGAGAAATGGTTACAAGAGCGAGGGTGGATATCTGTACCGTGATGGCCAGAGAATTGAAGTACCGGAAGAAATCAAATTGTTTAACCTTATCGGGATGTTGCATGTTGTGGATCCTGAGTTAAGGAATATCAAAAATGTTTAATAATTATAAAGACATAGTTAGTTATGGTGGTGGTACTCAAAGCACTGCTATGATACTTATGTCATTGGAAGGTTATAAGGGATTAGAAAGACCAAGCTTTGGAGTATATGCTGACGTAGGCGCTGAACCAGAATTTATAAATAAGTATGTTGATTATTTTATTGCTTATGTTAAGGCAAGATATGACTTCGATATCCATAGGATTAAGCATAAAGAGGGACTTGAGTCACATATTATAAATAAACCAGAAGTAAGCAGGAACGGTAATTTCTACCAATCATCCACACCACCATTTTATACCCTTTCAGAAAATGGTAAGATAGGGATGTTAATGAGACAATGCACAGCTGACTATAAAATCAACCCATTAAAGAAGCTAATAAATTCTAAATTGAAAAAAGGCGAAGTTTATAGGATGTGGATAGGTATTTCATTTGATGAACGATTTAGAATGAAAATATCAAATTATAAAAAGAGAATTAATTATTACCCATTAGTTGACCTTTTCATTCGCAGATCTGATTCTCTTGAATATATCAAAAAATTAGGAGTAAAAGCACCTCAAAGATCTTCCTGTTATTTCTGTCCATTTCACTCTGATAGGTATTGGCTCAAGGAATATCATCCAATTGAATTCAATAGGGCTTGTAATTTTGAACAAAAGGTACAAAACAATATCAAAACTACTGATAAGATTTATTTACATTCTAAATGTAAACCACTGAGAGAAACCATATTTAATAACGAAAATCAATTAAACATGTTCCCCGAATTAATAGATGAATGCGATGGAGAATGTGGAATTTAACATTATGTATAAATATCGCCAATGATTAGCCAAAATACCAAGCAGGATATAATCGATCGCGCCGACATAGTGGAAGTTGTCGGCGATTTTGTTAAGCTAAAGAAAAAAGGGACCAACCATACCGGCCTTTGCCCCTTCCATAATGAAAAAACCGGAAGCTTTACGGTGAGCTCTGCTAAACAAATATATAAATGCTTTGGTTGTGGGGCCGGTGGCGACTCCATTAAGTTTTTGATAGAGCATGAGAAAAAAACCTTCCCTGAGGCGCTTCGATACCTGGCCGATAAATACAACATTCTAATTGAAGAAGAAAAACCGGATCCGGAAGCAAAAAAGAAAGCCAACCTTAATGAAAAGCTTTATCACCTTAATGAGTTGGCTGCCAAATTCTTTAATAAAAATGCCACAGATTCACAGATTACTTATTTAAAGGAAAGGTTCACAAAGGAAGAAATTGAACAGTGGCAAATAGGCTTCGCTCCTGATCAGTGGGATGCACTATTAAATCATTTCAAAAAGCTGAAGGTTAAAGATGAGTATCTTCAAAAGACCGACCTGGTTAAATATTCTGAAAAGAAAAAGGATTATTACGATTTCTTCCGCAACAGGGTAATGTTTCCAATTACGGACAACTCCGGAAGGATCGCAGGCTTTGGCGGACGGATTATTGAAGGTGAAGATGCTAAGTATCTCAATAGTCCGGATTCTGATATTTATCCTAAAGCCCGAACTCTTTATGGTTTGAACTTCGCCCGGAAGGAAATTTCTAATGATGATAATTGCAATATTGTTGAGGGCTATACTGATGTAATCAGTATGCATACAGCTGAAGTAATTAATACGGTGGCGCCATGCGGAACGGCACTTACTGTAAAACAACTACAACTAATAAAACGCTACACCAAAACACTCACTCTTATATACGATGCTGATGAAGGTGGAGTTAAAGCTGCCCAAAAAAACGGTAAGCTGGCTATCGAGAATGGTTTTAATGTTTACATCTGTTTTCTTCCTGAAGGTGAGGATCCCGATTCATTTGCAAAAGCCCATGATGGAAAACTTAATGATTGGATATCTGACAATAGAAAGGATTACTTACTACAACGTGCCAAGGCATTATTGGATTCAGCAAATGGCGATCTGATGGTCCGCCATGAAGCTATAAATGATATTTGTGGAATGCTGTTTCACCTGGATAAAATTAAGCAGGGTATTTACATCGAGCAGATATGCAAGGATTCGAAACAAAAAACAAAGGTATTCACTGATAAGTTATCGGAGTTGAAATGCGAAGCAGCACCATCGGATGAGAAAACATGGCTGCCTGACAATGTTGATCCTAACGACTTTGAAAAATGGGGCTTCTATTCTTATAAGAATGAATATCATTTTAGAACAAAAGAGGGTATTCAGAAGTTCTCAAACTTCATAATGAAACCTGTTTTTCACATCGATTCAATTTATGACTCCCGGAGGATCTATGAGATGATCAACAGTAATGGCCACCGTGTAGTAATCAACCTTGACATGAATGAGATGGTGGGATTACAGGCTTTCCAGAGAAATATAGAAGCCAAAGGTAATTTTATGTTTTGGGGCACGATGGCTCATTTTCAGAAACTAAAACTAAAGCTCTACCAGGAGACCCGGACTTGTGAGGAAATAAAGGTATTAGGCTGGCAAAAGGAAGGTTTCTGGGCATGGAGTAATGGTATTATTGCTGATGGAAAGTTCCAGGAGATTGATGAATATGGAGTAGTAAAATATAAGGATAATAACTACTTTATTCCAGCCTTCTCAAAAATCTATATATCAGATAAATCAGTTTTCCTGGATGAAAGGAAGTTTAAGTTTAAGGAATCTAAACTCGAAATCCGGGAGTGGATGGATCTGTATTTAAAAGTTCATGGTGATAATGCAATGATAGGCTTTGCTTTTTACCTGGCTGCACTCTTTCGTGATTATATCCTTTATCTTAATAATAATTTTCCAATACTAAACCTATACGGTCAGCGTGGATCCGGCAAGAATACTATGGCGTACAGCCTGCTTAGTTTATTTGGAAAACATCAAAATGAATTTAATATCAATAATGGAACTCAAGCCGGTCTTGCAAAGTACCTTGAAATGTTTAGTAATACCATTGGTTTTATCGATGAATACAAGAACAGTATTGACTTTACAAAAATTGAGACCTTAAAAAGTATATATAATGCTATTGGGCGAAGCCGTCTTAATATGGATAAGGGGATGCGAAAAGAGACAACGGAAGTGAACCAGGCAGTAATCCTAGCCGGCCAGGAAATGCCTACTGTTGACATTGCTCTTAGCACACGTGTTATCTTCCTGACGTTTCTGAAAAAAGAAAATCTTTCTATTGAACAGAAAAAAAACCTCGAAGAGCTTGAGGGAATAGAACGTGATGGACTATCACATATAACTAACCAGGTAATTCACCACCGAGAATATTTTGTTAAACATTATAAAAAGCATTATACACAAGTAATTAATGATTTGGTGGATAAAACAAAGGGTGAGGAAATTGATGAACGATTAATAAGAAATATGGCATCAGTATGTGCAGCCTTTAGCACATTAGAAAAGAAGTTTGATTTTTCTTTCAAATATACTAAGCTAATCAATTATTCCAGCGAGGTAATCCGTGAACATAGCCGACAAATCAAACAAAGTGATGAAGTTGGTATTTTCTGGAATCTCCTTGAAGCTATGTATGATGATAATATTCTGATTGACCGGTGGCATTTTAGAATAAAACATAGTACCTCACTAGAAACTAATGAAGGTAAGAAAAATTGGCCGGAAGGGAAACGACTATTGTTCTTTAAGTTTAATGCTGTTGCAAAACTATATGCAGAGCAACTACGCAAAAGAGGAGAAAAACCACTACCTCAAGATTCTCTAAAACATTATTTAAAGACAAATAAATACTTTGTTGGAATTGTAAAGAGTATTCGATTTGTAATAAAATCATTCGATCAAACTGAAGGAAAATATACTGAAAAATCTCAAACAACAACAGCAATTTGTTTTGATTATGATAAACTAGGTATCAATCTTGAAAGAACAAATTTAACCGATCTAGATAAAATGTACCCTGAAGATGATAATATACCATTTTAATAAAAATATAATCTGATGGCGAAAAGTACAACTACATACAACTACAACAACTACAAATCTAATATACAGTTACTTAAGTTAATAATTAATGTAGTTGTATGTAGTTGAGTGTAGTTGAGTGTAGTTTTTGAATTTCCAATAACTATAAAAAAAAACACCAAAAACGATGTAAGATACTGATAGATAGGAATGTAGTTGTTGTAGTTGTATGTAGCTGCGAAAATAGGGGTCAGAAATAAAAAAATAAAAAAAATCATTATGCAAGACTCTCCCAAAATAACAAGAATTGATGGTAAAGGAGTGATAATTATTCAGCTAATGGAAGCCACTGAATATTTTAAATTCATTCAAGCCACAGATGATGGCAGACTTATATTCTTGCATCACGAATCAGAATCTGAAAGACAGATTAAATCAAATGCCACAGTTACCGAAGTGCAGAATTTTATTTATGAATTTGCTTACTATGAAGGGAAGGTAAGAGGTAAGAATGAGGTGAGGAATAATATAAAAACGATATTAGGTATTACAACACCATGAAAGAATACAAATTTGAAGTTTACATACACGAAGGCAACACCTGGGTGATGAGTGTTTTTGCCAGGGATTTAGAGGAAGCGAAGCAAAAGATAAAACGCCTGGTGCCGGATGTGAAGATTAAAAGTGTTATATCATGAAGAATATTGTAACCTACGGTGGTGGCACCCAAAGTACTGCTATGATACTAATGGCTTTAAATAAGGAGTTTGGATTATCCCGCCCTGATTTTGGTGTATATGCAGATACTGGTTGTGAACCTGAATTTATAAACGAATATGTTAATTATTTTATTAATTATGTAAAAAATATATACGACTTTGATATTTACAAAATAATGCACAGGGAGGGTTTAGATCAGCATATACTCACTCCACCAATAAGTTCAAGAAATGGTAACTTCTACACATCAAGCACACCACCATTTTATACAAAATCGCCGACTGGTAAAGTTGGAATGCTTATGCGTCAATGTACATCTGATTACAAAATAAAACCATTGCGCAAACTGATCAATTCTAAATTTAAAAGAGGAGAACCCTATATTAAATGGATTGGAATTTCATTTGATGAACGATCTAGAATGCGTATTTCTACAGAAAAAAAGATAATCAATTTCTATCCTCTAGTTGAGAATTTTATAAGAAGAAACCAATCAATTGAATATGTTATAAAACAAGGATTAAAACCACCACAAAGGTCCTCTTGCTATTTTTGTCCATTCCATTCAAATAATTATTGGCAGTGGTTAAGGAAATATCACAATAAGGAGTTTCAAAAGGCAGTGGAATTTGAAATACAAACACAAAATTTAATACAAACACAAGATTTAATATTTCTACATTCTTCTTGCAAACCTTTATCAGAGGTAGAATTTATTAATAAAAACCAATTAAGTGCTTTTCCTGAATTAATAGATGAATGTGCCGGAGAATGTGGAATTTAATTCACTATTATTTAACTGTCATTTTAAATCAAACCCACAAATAATACTTTTGAGAATATGAAAGATCAGTTCACAGTAAAGATCAGCGTTAAACCATACATCAGGAAATACTTACAGAACAACTGTGGTGAACCTGTGGATCTCACTAATCTTCCTGCTCTTAATGAATTTTTCATCTCACTGCTCAGCAAACCTTCCAAGCGCTATGAATCGAAAATCAATAATAAGTTCTAC
>JAIOTT010000128.1 GCA_021106655.1 Bacteroidales bacterium | reverse complement strand
TGAATTTAATTTGATTTGTCTTGGATTTTGTCCTGAATGTTTATGATCCGGTCCGGCATATACCTTAAGGTTACGGAAAAGTTCACTTCCAAGCCTGTTTTTCGGAAGCATTCCTTGAACCGCAACTTCAATGATTTTTGCGGGATTTTTTTTCAATAGATCGGCAGGGGTTTTAAAGCGTTGCCCACCGGGATATCCAGTATGGCTGAAATATACTTTGTCAGTCCATTTCTTTCCTGTCAATCGAATTTTTTCAGCATTAATGATAATAACATTGTCACCACAATCTACATGAGGTGTAAAATCTGGTTTATGTTTTCCCCTGAGAACAAATGCAACCTTGGAAGCAAGACGTCCCAGTATTTCGTTTTCAGCGTCTATAAGGAGCCATTCCTTATTAACAGTTTCTTTGTTAGCGCTTATCGTTTTGTAACTTAAAGTATCCATCATTTATTTCTTATTTCCTTTTATCAAATGGGGTGCAAAATTAAAATTAATATTTTTATTTAGCAAATTTGTTTAGAATAATTTATCAGAAATAATTTCGAGCTTGTAAAAATCGTGTAATTATTCTTAAAATATTAGTACATTGTTACGAGTTTCGGATTGCTGGTTACGAGTTAATCATATAACCTGCAACTTGTAATACGTAACTCGCAACAGAATATGTATTACATCTGATTTTTAAAACTTCCGAAAAATGAAAATTAATAAAATAGTAATACTGGTAATCGTTTTCTCCATTGCCTTTGCCTTCATCGAAAGCTCGGTGGTGGTATATATAAGGGAGTTATATTATCCCGAAGGCTTTGACTTTCCATTAAAGCCCATGGCTTTTCATATAATTGTCACCGAAATATTTCGGGAGCTCTCAACAATTATTATTCTTATTAGTATTGGTGTTCTTACTGGAAAATCAAATATTGAAAAATTTGCTTATTTTATCCTGTCTTTTGCAATATGGGATATATTTTATTATGTATTCCTGAAGATCCTGATTGACTGGCCTGAATCTCTGCTAACATGGGACATACTTTTTTTTATACCTCTTACCTGGGTAGGGCCAGTTATTGCACCTGTAATTAATTCAATTACGATGATCATTCTTGCTTCATGCATAATTTTTTATGTTCAAAAATCAGGAAAAATAAAATTTGATTTCCTGCTTTGGTCGTTACTTGTTATTGGTAGCCTGATCACTATTTATGGATATACTGAGGAATACACCTTTTTTATGCTTCAGGAATTTAATTTGATAGAGTTGTTTGGTTTTGGTGACGTGCAAGCTTTAATTAAATATGCAATTAATTTTATACCAGAGTATTTTAATTGGTATATATTTTCATTTGGGGAATTGTTATTTTTTACTGCCATTTTCATAATTATCAAAAGAAACCCCTGCCACCAAGGCTCTAAGACACTAAGCTTCACAAAGTAAAAAAAATAAATTGTTAGCATTCGTAATTCGTAATCTGTAATTCGTAATTATAAAAGTCCTATTTTTGCTGATTATTTATAAGTAAGATTTATGTCAATCATAGTCAATAACATCACAAAAGTTTACGGAGCGCAAAAAGCATTGAATAATGTTTCTTTTGAGATAAAATCAGGTGAAATTGTTGGCCTTCTTGGCCCAAATGGTGCAGGCAAATCCACGATGATGAAGATAATTACCTGCTTTATTCCCCCAACTTCCGGTGAAGCATCAGTTTGCGGCTACGATATATATGAGGATTCAAAAAATTTAAGAAAAAAAGTAGGCTACCTCCCTGAAAACAATCCTCTTTACCATGATATGTATGTTCGGGAATATCTGGAATTTATTTCAGGAGTTCATAAAATGAATAAAAGAACCAGAGATATCATTGGGGATATGATACAAACAACAGCATTGTCAGCTGAGCAAAATAAAAAGATTGGAGCCCTGTCGAAAGGCTACCGACAAAGAATAGGACTTGCACAAGCCTTAATTCATGATCCGGATGTGTTAATTCTTGATGAACCAACATCCGGGCTTGATCCTAATCAATTGGTTGAAATGCGTAATCTTATCAAAGAAATTGGAAAGGAAAAGACTGTAATGCTTTCAACACATATCATGCAGGAAGTTGAAGCCGTTTGCGACAGGGCAATAATAATTAATAAAGGAGAAATAGTTGCTGATGATTCAACAAGCAAGCTTATTACTGCAACAGCTAATGTTGAGATTATCAAGGTTGAATTTAGTACTCCTGTTGATGAAATTCAGCTTAAATCAATAAATGGAGTATTGGAAGTATCTAAGATAGATGAAAATATTTGGGATATTAAATCTGTATCAGACAAAGATATCCGTCCTGATATATTTCAATTTGCAGTTAGTAATAATTACACAGTACTCTCAATGAGCAAAGTTGAACAGAGTTTGGAAGATATTTTCAGACAATTAACACAAGATAATTTGAAAATTTGAAAATGAGATAATTTGAAAATTGTTTTGGGCTTTGGATTTGCTGATATTGTGTATATTTGCAAATTCTAAAAGAAAAACAAATAATAAAAAATAGTTTAAAATATATAATATGAGTTATTTATTTACATCGGAATCAGTATCAGAAGGTCATCCTGATAAGGTGTCAGATCAGATATCCGATGCCTTACTAGATGAATTTCTTCGTAAGGACCCGGAATCAAAAGTTGCATGTGAAACCCTCGTAACAACCGGCTTGGTTGTTTGTAGTGGTGAGGTTGGAACCAGCAAATATGTTGGTGTGGAAGATGTTGCAAGGGAAACGATAAAGAAAATTGGTTATACTAAAGCAGAATACAAATTTGACGCTGGTTCATGTGGTGTAATATCTACAATTCATGAGCAATCATCTGATATCAACCAGGGTGTTGTAAGGGCAAAAGAAGAAGATCAGGGTGCCGGCGATCAGGGTATGATGTTCGGTTATGCATCTAATGAGATGGATAATTTAATGCCTATGCCTATTGAGTTTGCACATATGCTTCTTCAGGAGCTTGCAGTAATACGTAAAGAAGGTAAAAAAATGAAATATTTGAGGCCTGATTCAAAATCTCAGGTTACTATTGAATATAGTGATGATGGGATTCCTCAAAGAATAGACACCATTGTTGTTTCAACACAACATGATGATTTTATTAAACCCGAAAACGGATCAGTAAAAGCTGATAAAAAGGCTGAAAAGCAAATGCATGACGTGATTTGTGGTGACATAAGGAATATTTTGATCCCACGTGTAAAAAAGACATTACCCTCCCGAGTCAAGAAATTATTTACAGATGATTATAAATTATTTGTTAATCCAACAGGTAAGTTTGTAATTGGAGGGCCATATGGTGATACAGGCTTAACCGGAAGGAAAATAATCGTTGATACATATGGAGGAAGTGCTTCTCATGGAGGAGGCGCATTTTCAGGTAAGGACTCTTCAAAAGTTGACCGTTCGGCTGCCTATGCTACAAGACATATGGCAAAGAACCTTGTTGCCGCCGGGCTTGCAGATAGAGTAGTGGTACAAGTTGCTTATGCTATTGGTGTTGCAGAACCGATTGGACTTTATGTAAATACTAATGGAACAGCTAAAGTTAAAGACTCTAAAGGAAATTTATTATCTGATGGCGAGATTGCACTTAAAGTGAAC
>JAIOTT010000305.1 GCA_021106655.1 Bacteroidales bacterium | reverse complement strand
TTAATTGAATTGTTGTTTAATCCGGCAGAAGCTGCAATTACTTCCTGATATACCAGCTTTCCGCTAAAGTCGATTAGTGAAAGTGTTATTTGTTGTTTCTGTTTTAGGCTGTATCGGATATTCAATATATCATTACCAGGATTTGGGTATATGCTCAGGTCACTGAAAATGTTTCTTTCATTTATTCCTATTGTTTCAAGTGTATCATAATATGCAGTCCATCCCGGTGCATTGATGGTCTCGTTTGTGAAGAAAGTAATAAACATTTTGCCGCTATTAGACGTGACAGAAGGTGGCAATCCATTGCCGGAATATTTTGCCAAAAGAGTGGATGGTACTGTTGAAGGATCGTAAATGCTTAAATAATCCTTATCCTGCTCGGTTTCAAATTCAGTGAAATATAGTGTCAGGCGAGGAGCATCCGGTGGGTTAATATACCAGTTACACATACTGTTGTTACTGTATCGTTTTGTACCACTTCCATCGCTGATAGTATCATGGTAAGTTGTTAATACCTCGTTTCCACAATACACAGGGAAAACGGATTCATATGATGCCATCCATCCATTAGCACCAATAGCATTGTTACTTATAAAGCGGACAAGCATTTTGTCGCTCGTTGAAGTTATAGTAGGTGGCAGGATGTTACCAGAATATGATCCTAATATCGGATCATTGATAGTAGAACCATCATAAATTATTATGCTGTCAGCATTATTTTCAATGTCAAACCGCTTGAACTTTAATTTGATTTTTGTTATCGAATCAAATTCGGGATCCTGTGGAGCTATAAGCCACAAGCAATTTGCATTATCCTGGTACTCATCAATTGGCCCGCTTCCATCTTCAATAGTACCTTCTTTATTTGTTAATGTGATAAGGCCAGAGCAATAAGAGGGGAAAGTATAAAGGTTAGTGTCAGGATAGATATTGGCAACAACTTCATTTCCATAGTTAAAACCACTTGCACCGGGATTCAGGTTACCCAGGTAGAAATATCCGTCATAGCTTCCACTCCAGCCCCAGTTAAAATGGAAATAACTTGTATCCTGATAGCCATCACAAACAAAGGCATGACCACTTATATTAACAAGAGAATCTGCTGTCCAGCCTGCATAATACAATGGCATTTTACGATCCAGGTGATGTGTTAGTATGCTATCCCAGTCTATCGTTGTACTATCCCTGAATATATAGCGTGTTTCCGGTACGTATTTGAAATATGTTCTGTAAATGTATCCGGCTTTATGATTATACATTCCTGACCCATTCGGGCCATAGTTCATATCAACAGATACTCCAATATGGAATAGTAGCTCAGCTATTGCAGAGTTGTCGGATGAAATATGATCTGTCATCTCATCCCACCGATATGTTGTATTTCCAAAGTCAGCGGTGATAGTATCATAAACCGGATGGACATAAGTATATGATCCTGTACCTGTTTCAGGCCATCTGTAATAATACATTATCTGGCCAATGCATGTTGCAACACACCCGGCAAGAGCATGGCCTCCCGGGCCGGCAGGATCATCCGGACAAGCGCCATTATAATATATGCTCTGATTCCAGGTACAACTGAGTAAGGGTGGGACGGATTTTGATTTTTTTGTTAAAGGTGTCAGTGTGTTGATATCATTAGCAGAGAGACGCTTCCAGCTCTGTTGAATTAAACTGCCGGCTTCCAGATTATTATCAATCACGTATTTAATTTGATTTTCATACATTTTCATTCTCTCATTATATGCTGGTGGAACAGTGTTGTGAAAAAAGTCGCCTGTAAAAGAATATGCTAAAATCGGATGGACCCTGTCGTCGGAGCTGATAACAACAAAACCACCGGGTTTCATAAAAAAGGTATAATAAAGAGTTTTACTTGCTTGCTTATGTATTTTATGACTATGGACTTTAATTTCTTTATATGCTATTGTTTCATGCTGATTGACCCTTTCGTAATAAAAGTTTATTGCCACTCTTTTCGCATCCTGCAAACTAACTTTTGCGGCAAATATAGGTTGCGATATAAAAATAATAAGTACAATTGTAATTTTGGATATCAGACTTCTCATATTCATATTGGGTTTTTTGATAATACTTGGAACTATAACTTTTATTAGAGAATCGAATTATAATTCTCTGTGGAACTCTGTGTAACAGCTTTTTAAAATATTTCATAGAGAACCACTGAGAAGTCACTGAGAACCTCGCAGGTTTTCAATCCATCTCAAGTCTTTTTATTCTAACAAAGATAAAAAAAATGCTGCTCCCATAAAGAAACAGCATTTTTAATACATCTTTTCTATAAAAACAATTTAACAATTTAACACTGAAGGTAGAAAAGTAAAAAGCTTATCTTAAATTGTGAGCGCTTACGATTATTTGATAATAACCTTTTTATTGATTGTTTCTTTGTCAGATGTTACCCTGAGAAAATATACACCGGGCGCAATGTTTGACAGGTCAATCCTGTTTTTATAATATCCTGAGATATTATTATGTACTTCATGATATACTATTTTTGAAGTACTACTTAGTAGTTGAATGTCCATCATTTGATGTTCAGGGATAATAACTTCAATATTCAGGAAGTTAGTGGCCGGATTTGGGTAAATCTCAATTTTGTTTAGGAAAGAGTTTTCATCAATTCCAAATGCAAAGGAATAATAGTATGCTTCCCACCCTGTTGAAGTAATGCTGCTATTGGTAAAGAACATAATAAACAGCGAGTTACTGTTTGCCGTAAGTTCAGGAGGAATATTAGATCCTGAAAAAGTAGAAAGGAGAACTGATGGTGTTGATGAAGCATCGTAGATCTGGACAAAATCAAATACTGCTTCCGTATTAAATTCATTAAATCCAACAGTTATAGTGGCGGCATCTGGAATTTGTATAGCCCATGAGCACATACTCTTATTGTTATAGTTTTTATCATTGCTTCCATCCGAAAATGTGCCACTTACAGCAGTGAATATAGTTCCATTGCAATAATCCGGTGCTATTGCTTCATAAGTTGCAAACCATCCTGCTCCACCAACTGATCCGTTAGTAGTGAAGGTGATCAACATTTTATCGGATGTTGAAGTTATCTTTGGTGGTAAGGTATTACCAGAGAATGATCCTAATAAGGGAGCTGTTGTAGTAGCTCCATCATAAATATTAACAATATCATATGAGTTTTCAGTATCAAATTTGTCGAAGCTCAGAATAATTTCACTGATTGAATCAATATTTGGGTCGTCTGGTGCAATAAGCCAGCTGCAGTAAGCATTTTCAGGATATTCTAAAGGACCACTTCCATCTTCAATTGTTCCTATGATACTAGTGAGGTTATTCGAATTGTTACAATAGTAAGGAAAATTCGGATCTTCAGGATAGATATTGATAATCGCTCCTTGTCCGTATGTGAAGGAAGATCCACCCGGATTCAGGTTGTTAAGGTAAAAATAACCATTAGCAGAACCGCCCCATCCCCAGTTAAAGTGAAAATAATCTGAATTTTGGTATCCATCACACACAAAAGCATGGCCACCACTATTACCAAATCCGTGATAATACATTGGACGTTTCGCATCAAGATTTTGTTTTAGCAGATCACTCCACTGGCTGTTAGAATAATCATCCTTATAAACAAGTTGTGTAGAAGGGGAATATTTAAAGTAATTCTTTAAAGCGTTAGCAGCTCTTGTGCTTTGTGCTCCTGAGCCATTTGGACTATAATTCATATTCACTGCAACACCGCAATGGTATTGTAGTTTTGCCATTTCATCATTATAAGAATTGATTGAATTCAGCATTGCATTCCAATTGTAAGTTGAACTATTGAAATCCACATGAAGGTATCCGTAACCAGAAGTATAACCATGTGATCCTTGTCCCTGTTCCGGATATCTGTAATAATACATTACCATAGCCATAGCCGTTGCTACACAACCGGAATATACATGACCATCAGGCCCATCGGGATCCACGGGGCAATGAGCATTATAATATGAACTTTGATTCCAATTACAAGATAATAAAGGCTCTACACTACTTTTCTCTTTTGAATTTGAAAGATTGGTATAATTTGCTGTTGACAGATTATTCCACTTCCCACTTATTTCTATGGACGCTTGAGAATTGTTCTCGCGGTGATACAGGATCCTGTCGCTGTATGTACTCATCCAGAATAAAAATTCCGGTGAAACATCATCAGGATTGTAATTATTAGTGGTTGAATAAGCTAATATTGGTTCAACAATGTCATCAGCCGCTACCACGACAAAACCATCACTTTCAAAAGAAAAGATATAGTAAACGGCTTCCTTGTTTATCTTTTCAGTATAGGCCTTTTTAATATTGATGTCTTCCGGATTTAGTCCTTTTGAATGTCCGGCTATCTCATAAAAATAGTTGACAGCAACTTTTGCTGCTGCTTTTTTATTTACTTCCGTTGCATTAAGTGTAAATGTAAGGCATAATAATAATAATAATATGCCTATAAAAACAAATTTCCCTTTTATCATAAAATCGTTATTTATATTCCCTATTTCCTTGTTTATTCTGGTATCAGAATATCAATTTCTCTCCAATACTTGATACTCGATACTCAATTATTGTAAAACTATTTTCCTGTTAAGTATTCCCTGCTCACTAATCAACTGCAGGAAGTATATTCCACGTGTAAAAGTTGAAAGATCAATTGTCTTTTTAAAATCTCCTACGAAATTCCCCACTTCTTCATTAAAAACCACTTTCCCTGTAACAGAAACAAGGCTAATATTTAGAGCTTGAGTTTGCTGTAAATTGAAGTTTATATTCAGAATATTCTCCGCAGGATTTGGATAAACACTGATATCCCTGAATATTTCATTTTCTTCAATTGCTGATGTCTCTTGCCATGTTGCTGTCCAGCCACTTGCTGTGCCGGAATAATCACTTTGGAACAGAAGCTGTAATCGACCA
>JAIOTT010000201.1 GCA_021106655.1 Bacteroidales bacterium | reverse complement strand
GCTGCAAAAAAACAAAGGCTTAATAATCAAATCCGGGTACCTGAAGTTCGGTTAATTGATGACCAAGGAGAACAACGGGGTGTTGTGCCGACACAGGAAGCACTTACACTTGCCGCGGATGCCGGGCTCGACCTTGTGGAAGTATCACCAAATGCAAACCCGCCTGTTTGTAAAATTCTTGATTTCGGTAAATTTAAGTATGAACAAGAAAAAAAGATGCGGGAAGCAAAGAAAAAACAAACACAGGTTAAACTGAAAGAGATTCGAATGCAGCCTAAGATTGAGAAACATGATTTGCAATTTAAGACAAAACATGTTATTGAATTTTTATCTGAGGGAAATAAAGTAAAAGTAACCATCAGATTCCGGGGCCGTGAACTTGCACATACTGAATTAGGGCGTGTGGTTCTTGATAAGGTACTTGTAATTTTAGATGAAAATGATGTAGGTTATTCACTTGACAGGAACCCGGTGATGGAAGGACGTTTTATGTCGATGATTGTCAGCCCTGCCAAGAAAACGAAAAAGTAGTATATACTAATACTACTTATAGTATCTAAATGTAAATCAAGCCGCTGTATGCGGTAAAATATATGTTGTTTCAGGGGAATTCTTGTTCCCTGTAACGCAAAAGGAAAGGTATATTATGCCAAAAATGAAAACAAGAAAATCTGCTGCCAAACGTTACAAAGTTACTGGTACTGGTAAGGTTAAATACAAACAGCAGGGTTCCAGACACATTCTGACCAAGAAAACTACTAAACGGAAAAGAAATCTAAGACATTCAGGTGTGTTAAGTGACCCGGAAACCAAGAAAGTAAGAATATTGCTGCCTTACAAGTTCTAATTAACAGGAGATAATTCATGCCAAGAGCAGTAGATGGAACAAGAAGAAAAGATAGAAGAAAAAAAATATTAAAAGAAGCAAAAGGATTTTACGGAAGACGAAGCACTAACTTCCGAACAGCAAAAGATGCTGTAACAAAAGCCGGTCAATATGCTTATCGCGATAGAAAGAGAAAAAAGAGAGATTTTCGGCGATTATGGATTACAAGAATCTCTGCGGCAGTTCAATCTGAAGGTTTGAACTACTCACAGTTCATGTATGGTTTAAAGAAATCTAATATTGAAATAAACAGAAAAGCTTTGTCGAATATGGCTATTGAAGACAAAAGTGCCTTCTTGGCAATAATCGGTCAGGCAAAAAAAGCTTTAGAGGTATAACATGTTGACGTTAGATAAGGTTCAGCTGCTGGAAGATAGAATTAAGAAAGCTGTTACACTTATCCAGAAACTTCGTGATGAAAATACATCATTAAGTGAAGAACTTGATATGTTAAAAATGCATAATGATGAGCTGAAAGATTTTGCTAAAAGTCTTGGCAATGACACAAAGCTTATCGAAGAAAGTATTACAAATGCATTAGACAACCTTAAAGAAGTTGGAACTGAAGTAACAAGTATTGATCAACCTACATTTGTTACTAATGCCGAATATGAAGAAGCTGACACGTTTATCTCGCAAGAAGGTGCTAAAATTGAGGAGATTGAACTTCCTGAAGATGACCCTATAGATGACATAATCATAAATCTTGGACCGGAAGACGATATCCCCATCTATTAGTTTTAGCACCCGGGAGAACCCGGTATGGATGAGCATATTTTAAAAGTTACTATTCTGGGAAGAAAGCTATCGGTTAGAACAGATGCAACTCCAGAAGAATTTGCTCAGAAGATTAAATTCATTGAGGATAAAGCAGAAAAACTGAAAAAATCTTCTCTGGTAACCGATTCAACTATCCTAAGCATTTTACTTAATATCATCCTGGCCGACGAGCTTATGAAAATTAGCAATGAGCTAAATACGATTAAACAAGTTGATTTGGTTGAATCAGAAAAAGCGGAACAGCTAACATCTGAATTAATAAAGTTAATTAGTGATCAAATTGACTGATGGTTATTTATCTTCAATCGGCTCTTGCAGGAAAATGATTTTGCATGAGCTAATTGAGGCAATTTCATCAATCGAAGATTTATAGAAACATGAATTATTCCTGCAGTGTTCGGGAGAAACACAAGTCTCTTGGGTCAACCTTATTAAAAGGGACTTCAATATTTTACTGTTGAATTGCTCCATCCTGATGGAACACGATGCTGTAAATAGAGGACCCACTTGAATCATGAAGTTCAAGAGATTTATTTTCGAGCGGCACTGCGGGTTTTTTTTATTAGTATAGTAAGAGTGACTCCCATGCAAAAAAACTATTTTGTCAGGAGCTCACGAAGCAGTAGCAGGTTGTATATGAAAATTGACAGTAAATCAAATAATCAGGATCCTCTAAAAAATATTATCTATATTTCTTTACCGGACGGAACGGAACGGAATATTCAGGGTTTTATTATAAACAGTAAACACCTTATCCCTATTGAGATACCAGAAGAGCAGTCGGAATGGGACATCAAAGATCTTACATGGGAAATGATTGTTTCAGCTATGTTAAAAATATTTGCTTACAATCCTAATCATGATGAGATCAAGTACTATAGGAATTTTATTTATGCTGTTCAACCCGATCTTGTAGCAGAATTCACAAAAACTGGAATTATTAAAGCTGAATCAAAAGATTATGATCTGGCAGAAGAAATCTTCCTTGCTTTAAATCATTTGGCTCCGGAATTACCGACAACATATCTTAACCTTGCCTTAGTGTATGAAGAGCAAGCTGCGCTATTCGAAAAAACGGGAAGCCCTCTTGAAGAAGAGTATATTGAAAAAACTTTTTCAGTTTATATTGAGGGAATTCAACGGCATCCTGATTCAGCAGACCTGCATTTTTATACAGGGTATTTCTTTCTTAAAAACCGTAATCCGGCAAAAACACTGGAACACTTTATTAAATTTATTACTATAGCACCAACTGACGACCGAAGTCCCCAGGTGAATGAAATAATTGATCAATTGAGTATTCAGGATAGTGATGATGAGCTCTTTGCTGAAGCATTTGACCTTATACAACTCGGAAAAGAAACTGAGGCTATCACCATAGTAGAAGACTTCCTTCAAAGAAATCCTACAGTGTGGAATGCATGGTTCCTGAAGGGTTGGGCATTAAGAAGAATTAGCGATTATAATAATGGGAAATCTTCTTTAGAGAAATGTCTT
>JAIOTT010000150.1 GCA_021106655.1 Bacteroidales bacterium | reverse complement strand
TATCCTGGCATCTTATTATAAGAGGATGAACACATATATTGTCTCAACAACTTTCCAGGCTCTCGAATTTTTATCGAGGGCAATCCTTGCAAAAAGTGAAGGTAAAGATGAGGAAGGCGGTCATTTTTTGAAGAGTGTTTCAGCCTGCATGGGGCATTATCCTGACAGGAATATTGATGAAATATTAAAAAAGACTGATGAGAAATATCCTTTTTTCGTTAGTGATTATGCTCATTCAATGTTTTTCAGACCTCCGGTGTTAAAATGAGTAATCGAATAATCGAGCAAATCGATTGACGATTGAGAGTAATAACAATCAGCAAACTTATTTCTGTCTTCAAGCTTCCGACTGTTTAAATTGTTGTATCACGCACCTCTTCCGTGGCAAACTTTGTATTTCTTACCACTGCCACAAGGGCATGGGTCATTTCTGCCTACTTTTTTATCAACTTTAACAGGCTGAGTAATTTGTCGTTGCTGTGTATTGCTATGAGCCTGAGTTAACAGGTCGGTACGTTCTTCTTTAAGATTTCCAAGATCAAGCCTGCTCGGTAATTTAGCTTCCTGTAGATTTGGACTCTGAACAGGGAGATCTCCTTTTACCAGAAATGATTCAATGTCTCTGTTGATACCATGTATCATACGTTTGAACATCTCAAAAGATTCAAATTTATATATCAGCAAAGGATCTTTTTGTTCATAGGTTGCTGACTGAACGGATTGCTTCAGTTCATCCATCTCACGCAAATGTTCTTTCCATGCATCATCAATATGCGACAGGCAAATACTTTTCTCAATAGAAAGAGGTATTTCTCTATCCTTATCATCATATGCTTTTTCGAGATTTGCAACAGCTTGTATTGTCTTCTTCCCATCAGTGATAGGTATCGCAATATTCTCAAACTGTGATTTGTTTTCAAAAACATCCTTTATTACAGGGTATGCCTTATCAGTAATTACTTTTGATTTTGTTTTATAAGTCTGATAAAGAACTTGAAAAACTTTCTCCGTGATTTCATCATTATTAAGGGAAAGGAATTCCTTTTCACTAACAGGTGAGTCGATAGTGAGTACTTTTAAAAGTTCCATTTTAAATCCTTCAAAGTCCTGTATTTCCAAATAATCCAGTACAATTTGCTCACAAACATCGTACATCATATTAGAAATATCCACGCCCAGTCTTTCACCATAGAGAGCATGGTGTCTTTTCCTGTAAATAACTTCTCTCTGGGTATTCATCACATCATCATACTCCAATAATCTCTTACGTATCCCAAAGTTATTTTCCTCAACTTTCTTCTGTGCTCGTTCAATTGATTTTGTGATCATTGAATGCTGAATCACTTCTCCTTCCTTTATTCCCAACCTGTCCATTACCTTTGCAATCCTTTCTGATCCAAACATTCTCATCAGGTCATCTTCAAGCGACACAAAGAACTGCGAGCTACCTGCATCGCCTTGTCTTCCTGAGCGGCCTCTTAACTGTCTGTCGACTCGTCTGGAATCGTGGCGCTCAGTTCCAATAATTGCCAAGCCTCCTGCTTCTTTAACGCCTTTCCCCAGCTTGATATCTGTACCACGACCTGCCATGTTAGTAGCAATTGTAACAACACTGGGCTGGCCGGCTTCCGCAATTATATCTGCTTCTTTCTGGTGAAGTTTAGCATTTAAAACATTATGCTTAATATTTCTTCTTTTAAGCATTCTGCTAAGAAGTTCGGATGTTTCGACAGAAGTTGTTCCAACAAGTACCGGACGCTTTTTACTTATAAGGTCAGAAATCTCATCAATAACTGTATTGAATTTTTCCCTTTTGGTCTTAAAAACCATATCCTCGCGGTCATCTCTGATAATGGGTTTGTTTGTAGGAATAACAACCACATCAAGTTTGTATATATCCCAGAGTTCTCCTGCTTCTGTTTCAGCAGTCCCTGTCATACCTGCAAGTTTGTTATACATTCTGAAATAATTCTGCAGGGTAATAGTTGCATAGGTTTGGGTGGCTGCCTCAACCTTACAATTTTCCTTGGCTTCTATTGCCTGGTGAAGGCCATCAGAATATCTTCTTCCTTCAAGAATACGCCCTGTCTGTTCATCAACAATTTTTATTTTATTATCCATTACAACATATTCCACATCATTCTCAAAAAGGGAATATGCTTTTAACAATTGGTTAACGGTATGAACACGTTCCGATTTTATAGAAAAATCACGTATTATATCACTTTTCTCAAGTAGCTTTTTCTTTTCGGGAATATCCTTCTTTTCCAATTCAGCAATTTCTGAACCTATATCAGGAAGAATAAAAAAATCTGAATCCTGGGAAGATGAAGTAATAAGGTCAATACCTTTTTCAGTAAGATCAATCGTATTGTTTTTTTCATCAATAACAAAAAACAGCTCATCATCAATTATATGCATGTGTTTGGATTGTTCCTGCATATAAAAATTTTCTGCTTTTTGCATAGTAGTTCTCATACCCGGCTCACTCAGAAATTTTATCAGGGCCTTATTTTTCGGAAGCCCTCTAAATGCTCTGAACAATTGATCTCCGCCCTTTTTCTCGGAATCCTGCCCTGATTTATCAGTAAGCAGATGTTTAGCTTCAGCAAGAAATTTAGTAACAATCGCTTTCTGAGCGTTATATATTTTCTGAACATTAGGTTTAAATTCATCGAATTCCTGCTTATCCCCTTTTGATGTTGGACCTGAAATAATAAGTGGTGTTCTGGCATCATCGATAAGAACAGAATCAACCTCATCAACAATCACGTAATTATGTTTGCGTTGAACAAGTTCATCAGGATTGGAAGTCATATTATCACGCAAATAATCAAAGCCGAATTCATTATTTGTTCCGAAAGTAATATCTGCAAGGTATGCATCTCTTCTTTCCTGGGAATTAGGTTCATGTTTATCAATGCAGGCAACTTTCAATCCATGGAATTCATATAAAACACCCATCCATTCCGAGTCACGCCTTGCCAGGTAATCATTAACAGTAACAATATGTACACCTTTACCAGGTAATGCATTTAAATAAACCGGTAATGTAGCGACAAGTGTTTTCCCTTCGCCGGTAGCCATTTCAGCAATTTTACCCTCATGTAAAATAACACCACCTATCATCTGCACATCATAATGGATCATATCCCAAACAATCGAACTTCCGCCGGCGATCCAGGTATTCTGGTATTGTGCTTTATCATTTATTATATCAACATGGGCTTCAGAAGCAGCGAGGTCACGGTCCATTTGTGTTGCCGTAACTTCAACTACCTCGTTTTCCTTAAAACGTCTAGCTGTCTCACGGATTACAACAAAAGCTTCAGGAAGGATATCGTTAAGAACTTCCTGGCTTTTATCATAACTTAACTTTTCAAGCTTGTCAATATTTTCATAAATTATTTCCTTTTCTTCAATATCAAGTTCGCGCTCATTGTCAATTCTATTCTTCAGTTCCCTTATCTGGCTCTCCTCATTTTCAATATATGCCTTTATTCTTTCCTTAAACTCCTCAGTCTTTGCTCTAAGCTCATCGTTAGTAAGCACAGAAATAGATTCAGCAACCTCCTGAATTTTATTCATAACCGGAGTTACTGCCTTATAATCCTTGTCAGCTTTGCTTCCAAGGAGGTTTTTCAAAAAATTTGCCATTATACTTTATTATTAATCATCACTATTGTAAAACAATTCATTTTGATTTGATGCAAAAACATCAGAAACCAGACCATTATCTAATAATCTGTCAAAAAGTCTGCAAACAAAAGTATTTCTATGCAATTAAAACAATAGCGAAAACTCCGTTCGATACTATATACACATAAAAGCACACAGTATCAACAACGGAAGTTAATATTCATCTTCATGAAAGAAGAAATCTTCTTTAGTAGGATAATCAGGCCAGAGGTCCTCGATACGTTCATAGGTCTCGCCTTCATCTTCTATTTCCTTCAGGTTTTCAATAACCTCAGGTGGTGCACCAGACCGAATACTATAATCAATTAATTCGTCTTTAGTAGCGGGCCAGGGGGCATCTTCCAATTTTGAAGCTAATTCAAGAGTCCAATACATTGTTCGAAGATTATATTATTAATTTTTTGCAAAAGTAATTTTTTTTAAAAGAATTCCAAATGATTTTTTTTAACGTAATTTTGTTTTAAAAATTATTTCACTTTACAAGAAATGTTGAATACCCTAAAAACACCATTTTATTATTTCTCCAATTCAAATAAGCATACAAATATATGGTGGGTTTTTCTATTGGTAATTGTTTCATTCTCAGTCTACATGCCGTGCTTAGACAATGAAATTGTTAACTGGGATGACAATGTTTATATCACAAACAACATTATTATCCATTCCTTATCTCAGGAAAATATTAAAATTTTGTTTTCTAATTCTTTTGAAGGACATTATCATCCTATCACACTTTTTTCCTTTGCCATTGATTATCATTTTTTCAAAACTGAAGCATGGTTTTACCATTTCTTTAACCTTTTGTTGCATTTATTGAATACTATTCTGGTCTTTTTTCTTGTCAGAAAATTATTTAAAAGTGTTGAAATAGCAGGAATCACAGCACTTCTATTCGGCATACATCCCATGCTAGTTGAATCTGTTGCCTGGATAACTGCAAGAAAAGATGTATTATTTGCAGTTTTTTTTCTCCTCTCTTTAAACACATATGTTATTTACATTAAAAAAAATAATGCTAAGATATATTTCCTGTCATTCTTTTTATTTTTGTTCTCAGTATTATCAAAAGGTCAGGCAATATCACTTTCTATTACATTATTCGTCATTGACTATTTGCTTGGAAGAAACCTTCTGAGCAAGAAAGTGATTATTGAGAAGATCCCATTTATTGCAATTTCAATAATTTTTGGAATAATAACGATTTATGCCCAAAAGGAAACAGGTTACTCAGGAGAAAGTAATTTAGTTTTACCAATTCATCAAAGAATTGCATATGCATGCTTTGGCTTCTGTATGTATATTTATAAATTGATTCTTCCAATCAACCTTTCAGCATATTATCCTTATCCATTAAATGCCACAGGAAGTATTCCGGTATATATTTATTTTTTCATAATCTCTGCATCTGTTGTATTGGGAATTTTGGTTTATTATTTCAAACGATCAAAAAGTATCACTTTTGGAATATTGTTCTTTATTATCAATATTGTCTTAATGCTAAAATTGTTCCCTGTTGCAAATTTTATCATCGCCGACAGATATGCGTACATTCCATCAATAGGCCTTTTTATCATAATAGGAATTATTGTCAATAAAGTTTTAACATCATGGATCAAGTGGCGCAAACTATTAATCGTTATTATCGTCATTTATGGAATTTTACTGGGCTTTCTCTCTTTCAACAGAGTAGAAATATGGCAAAATAGTTTTACTTTACTTGATGATATTTTGTCGAAATATCCCCATGTTGTAACAGCACTTAACTCGAGAGGTGATGCCAGGGCTGAATCCGGCGATTTACAGGGAGCCTTATCCGATTTTTCTAAAGCTGTCGAATACGATCCAATGAATAACAGAGGCTATAGAAACAGAGCTTTAGTTAAATATCGCCTAAGTGATTACAATGGTTCAGTAACAGATTACAACACTGCAATAGAAATCAATCCTTACGATGCTATAACATTTCTAAACAGGGGTTTATCCAAAGAAAAACTTAATGATATTGACGGAGCTCTAAGTGATTTTAATAAGTCCATTGAGATTGATCCGGAATTTGCTGAAGCATACAATAACAGGGGGAGTTTGAAAAGCAGATCCGGCAAGCTTGATGCAGCACTCCTCGATTATAATAAAGCAATACAGATAAGGCCAGATTTTGCAAAAGCTTATGCCAACAGGGCTAAAGTCAAAAACAAGAGGGGCAACTTTAAAGAGGCCTTAACCGATGTATCAAATGCAATCAGGCTTGGATTCGATCACACTGAATTATATTTCGAGAAAGGATATTCTTTATATAATTTAAGGCAGTTCAAGAATGCCATCGACGCCTTTAACAAAGCAATCATGATGAAGGAGACCTTTAGTAAATCTTATTTATACAGAGGGTATGCAAAAAACAATATTGGTGACTTTTCCGGAGCTGTTTCTGACCTTGATATTGGATTGAAATCTGATCCAACAAATGCAATTGCATATGGCATAAGAGGAATAGCAAAAATAAAATCCGGCAAAAAAGAATCAGGATGCCGTGACTTACACGCAGCAGAGAAACTGGGATTATTGCAGGCAAGATCTGAGATAGAAAGATATTGCTACCAGGAATAATCTACTATCAAGTGGCAGTAGCAGTAGCAGCAGCAGTGGTCACAGAATATTCCTTTACTGCTCCTGCCGCTGCAACTGCAACTATTTCCCAGTTTGTTTGTAGCCTTAAGCTATATTAAATATTATCATGAAGAATAAAAAAGGTGGATTTCTATATTAAGGATTCTCCTTCCATGGAGTTTCTTCCACTTCAAGATCTTTTGAGAATTTCCTTGCCAATACAAATAAATAATCCGAAAGCCTGTTCAGATATTTCATTACAAGTTCATTAACTGGTTCGGTTTCTGACAATCTTATCAAAGCACGTTCTGCTCTTCTGGTAATAGTTCGAGCTATATGACAATATGAAACGATGGTATGGCCTCCCGGTAAAATAAAATTACTAAGTTCAGAAAGGCTTTCATTCATTACATCTATCTCCTTTTCCAGAAATTTCACATCATCTTCTTTTAATTGTGGCAATACCGGTTGTTTTGCTTTGGGGTCATGTGCAACTAAAGATTCTGCAGTAAAAAGTTTCCTTTGAATATTGATTAACTTTTCTCTAAGTTCGGGAGAGATCTGCTGATCTCTAATCAAGCCTATATAAGAATTTAATTCATCGATAGTACCATAAGCTTCAACGCGCAAATTGCTCTTTAATACTCTTGCGCCACCAATTAATGAAGTTTTACCTTTATCGCCTGCTTTCGTATATATTTTCAAAATAAAACATGTTAATTACTTCTCAGAATAAAAATATCGCAGAATAATAGAATGCATCTTCTATAAACTCTCAACAGTATCTAAATTATAGTCGGCGATAGTCTTAATATTCTTATTAAATTCATCGGATGCAACTTCTCCATCAATAAGCCTGATTATCCTATGAGTATGTAAAGCTATGCTTTCCTCATGCGTAACAACTATCACTGTATTTCCAGCCTTGTGAATTTCCTCAAATAATCCCATCATTTCTATTGAGGTTTTGGAATCAAGGTTTCCTGTTGGTTCATCTGCCAGTATTATGGAAGGATTATTAACCAATGCTCTTGCAACTGCAACTCGTTGCCTTTGTCCACCAGATAATTCATTAGGTTTATGCTCTATCCTGTCCGATAATTGAACATCTTCAAGAACCTTTGAAGCCCTGTTTATTCTTTGTGATTTCCCTACACCTGCATAAACTAATGGGAGCATTACATTTTCCAGGGCTGAGGAGCGTGGTAATAAATTGAAAGTCTGAAAAATGAAACCGATCTCCATATTCCTTACTTCAGCAAGGCTATTATCATCCATTTTACTAACATCCTTTTCATTCAGATAATATTCACCACCTGTTGGTGTATCAAGACAACCAATTATGTTCATCAAGGTGGACTTCCCTGATCCGGAAGGTCCCATTAAAGCAACATATTCGTTTTGATATATATCCAGAGTGATAGTCCTTAAAGCTTTAACTATTTGGGTGCCTACCTGATAATGTTTTTTTATATCGTTTAATTGAATTATCTTTTTTTCCATAGTCATTTTCAAATTATACAACAAAGATATGATAATTTTAAAATCGCAAAATAAATCTTTCCTTACTAAGTTCCTCCTTAAAAAACAGTATGCCAAAATAAAAAAGATCTATAGACACTTTTACCCGGGGATGGTTTATTATCATCTCCCAGGCACTTTCCATACCATTAGACCAATGAATATCATCAAAGATAAAAACACTTTCACTTCCGGAATATTCCAGGCATTTTTCAAAATAATCAACAACTTTTTCTTTTTTATGATCTCCATCAACAAATAATAAGTCAACATGTTGCATCTTTTTAAGGATTTTAGGTAAAAGAATTTCAAAGTTTCCGATATTTTGCTGAATATTTGTAATCTTTGCTTTCCTGAAATTACTCTCTGCAACAGAGGAAATATTTGAGCAACCCTCAATGGTAATAATTTCACTTTGTGGGGCTCCACAAGAAAGATACATTGTACTAATACCCATTGATGTTCCCAGTTCCAGGATTTTCTCCGGGTTAAAATATCTTGCCAGTCGAAATAAAAGCTGTGCTTTTGCAGGTGTACTGGATGATCTCTTAATGATGGTTTTTATTCTCCTGAACGATTCAGGGTGTTTAACTGCTCCGGCACCCATATCAAACACGCTGATCAATCGTTTATTTCTCAGCAATTCTCTTCTGCGTTTTTCAACAATTTTATACTCCGGATATTTCTGTTTATCGGAAATAACCTTTGTGTATAATTCAAAAACAAATGGAGAGTGCAAAGAATAGCTGTTTCTCGCCCTTAAATAATATTTTATATACCGTAAAACCCCACAAAGTGATGTCATCTGTTAATAATTTCGATTTTAAAGGTCATATGTAATATCCATTATTAATATTCATGGTTGTTTGAACGTTGTCCTTCTTATGGATATTTCATATTGCTAATATAAACATTTTTACTAAATTTGCTGACTGTTTTTGAAACTTTCAGGATGGCAAATAAATATTTTACCAAGATATCAAACTACCTTTCCTTAGTTAAAATAAGTCATACAATATTCTCATTACCTTTTGCTTTTATTGGTTATTTTCTTGGTATTTCCAACAGAATTTATTCTTTTGATTATTTTGTATTATTATTGGTAATTATCTCAGTTTTCTTTGCCAGAAATGCAGCGATGAGTTTTAACCGATATCTTGATCGACATATTGATAAAGAAAATCCACGTACAACAGCGAGAGAGATCCCTTCTGAGATCTTAAAGCCTGGTTCTGTCTTAGTATTTACAATTGCCAATTCCATTTTATTTATTACTACAACATTTTTTATTAATGATCTATGTTTTTACCTGTCCCCATTAGCCTTATTTGTTGTTTTAGGATACAGTTGTACTAAAAGATTCACATATTTATCCCATCTGATCCTGGGACTGGGTTTATCCCTATCTCCTATAGGAGCTTACCTGGCTGTTACCGGAACATTTGATTTTTTACCCTTGTTATTTTCGGCCGTCGTGTTGTTCTGGGTTGCAGGTTTTGATATTATTTATGCCTTACAGGATGATCACTTTGACCGTTCACAAGATTTAAAATCAGTACCTGCTTTTCTCGGCAAAAAAAAATCTCTTCTATTTTCCATTATTTTACACGCTTTTTCTGTAATATTTATTGTTATAGCCGGCTTAGCCGGACACTTTCATTATCTTTACTGGATTGGCACAATTATTTTTACTACACTCCTGATTTACCAACATTCCATCATAAAGCATGATGATCTGAAAAGAATTAATCTTGCATTCTTTACAACCAATGGAATTGCGAGTATCATATTTGCCATATTCGTGATTGCTGATTTATTTTTCTTTTAATATATTATTATAGCTTGAGACTACAAACATACTAGCAAAATAGTGGCAGTGGCAGCAGCAGTCTATTTTTTTGGTCTAAATTTTTCAGGATTATCTGCCATACTACCTAACATTTTACCAACTTCCTCATATCTAATATTTAATGATTGGTGAATTTGAAAGTTAATATATTTACAATCTTTTGCAAAATCATTCCATACCAAAGTTTCACTTGATTCTCCATCAGCATCACATATTTTACTGGTAAAGTTTTTGGGATATCTTCGTTTTCTGTATGCTTCTGCTATATTGGAACATACAGATCTTGATGATCTTCTTATTTGATCCGTTAATGAATAAGTTTCTTCCTTTGGAAAATTTTTAGATACTTCAAATATCTCCATTGCTAACTGATAAGCTAACTGATATACTTTTAAATTCTTAAACCCACCTTTCATTTCTAAATACTTTAAATTAACTGCCGCTGCTCCTGCCGCTGCTGCTTTGTTTTTCTAATTTCCAATTTCGTAGTATTTTCTCTGCCGCTACTACTTTGTTTTCCAAATTTCTAATCTCTAATTTCCAATTTCTGGTCTTTAATAGCTTAGTATCAAAATAACATAAAGGGTAACCTTATTAAGTGAAAAAAATATACGTTGGAATGTTGAAAGAATGGAATAATCGAATAACCGAACATTCGAGCATTCGAATAATGAATTAGTTATGAATGATGGGTTATGAATAATAAACCCGTGACTCGTGCCCCGCAAC
>JAIOTT010000465.1 GCA_021106655.1 Bacteroidales bacterium | reverse complement strand
TCCTTTGGCGTAACAGAAAATTATTCATTTGTGATCATTAGTTTTGTCGTAACTATAGTCTTACTCGCCTTTATATATTTTCATGAGAAGAATAGGGGATCTACCATTTCTTAATGTGATAATGTGCTAATGCATGAGAAGTTGCGGGTGACGGATTACGTTCAACCTGCAACTCGTAATCCGTCACTCGTAACTTTTTTTTATTTTCAAATTATCTCATTTTCAAATTTTCAAATTCTCTTCAGCCTTTACCTGATTTTATCCTACCGTTCCCTGATTAAGTCTTGATGTTCAAAGCCTTAATAGCTATATTGTGTTGATATTTAGTCAATCTCCAAAAAAAACAACTAAATTATGAGATCATTAACTTTACTCGTAGCCCTATTTTTTTGCATAAAACTTTCAGCAATTATTATTCATGTTCCTGTGGATAAGCCTAAAATTCAGGATGGTATTAATGCGGCTTTTGACGGTGATACAGTATTGGTTTCTCCGGGATTATACTTTGAAAATATAAACTTCAATGGTAAGAATATTGTTGTTGCAAGTATGTTTTTACTCACAAATGACACCTCTTATTTATCCCAAACAATAATCGATGGAAACCTTAACGGTTCGGTTGTGACTTTCTCTAATGGTGAAAGTAATGAAGCACAATTAGTTGGATTTACCATTAAGAATGGAAGTGGAACCTATGTTGGAAATGGTTACTTTGGAGGTGGTATTTACTGTATAAATTCATCCCCTACAATTCGTAACAATATTATTAAAAACAACAGTGCTAATGCTGCATACTGGTTACCAGCTCCTTGTGACGGTGAAGGTGGTGGTATTTATTCAATATTCGGCTCTCTAGTTATAAAAAATAATGTAATCCGGGATAACTATGCATGGGGTTTGTTGGAAGGTTTTCCCGGTCCCTGGTCTTGGGGCTCTGGAGGAGGAATTTACGTTGAAGCGAGTCAATGCTGTTTAATTGACAACAATGAAATTCTTAACAACCGGACAGGTGGTGGTTATGCAGGTGGTATCTGTTGTAAGTTTGGCTATATCACAATAATAAATAATCTAGTTCATAAAAGTTATGGCGAAGGTATATCACTTGATATAATGAATAATGGTTTGATCCAAAATAACAAAATTCAGTTTAATGATTTCGGTGGTATTTCGTTATACGATTGCCATTCTTGTCAAATAGTAAATAACTTAATAACCGACAATGATTTTCGGAATGGAATATACTCTTATAATACAACAAGTAAAATTATCAATAACACTATTGTCAGAAATACAAGTCTAATTCCAGAATGGGGAGGTGGTATTTTATTTGAAAATTCAACTGCAGACGTTATCAATAATATAATTGCCTTCAATATAAACAAGGGAATTCACATATATGATACCTTAAGTGTAATTAATATTGCATATAATAATTTCTGGAATAATCCTGAAGGACATACGAAAATCCCAATAGGTGATACATCTTGGGGAAAAAATTATAACGGTATACCCTGCGATTTTGGTTATAACATTTATCGCAATCCTTTATTCGAAAATTTTCCATCAGATTTAAAATTAAATGTAGAGTCTCCTTGTATCAATGCTGGCGATCCAGACAGTAATGGTTTTTTTCTTCCTCAAGCTGACCTTGATGGAAACCCACGAATTTATGGATCAAGAATTGATCAAGGAGCATATGAATATAGTTTGCCAAACTCCTTTTTTGAAAATTTTAAGACTATGACAAGCAGACATCAGCTTTTTCAGAATTATCCTAATCCCTTTAAGAATTCAACCACAATATCCTTTTTTAATCCTAAAAATTCAGTTGTTTTATTAAAAGTTTTTGATATTAAAGGTAAGGAAATTAGAACACTAATAAATGGACTTTTACCAAAAGGATTGCATCAGTTATGCTGGGATGGGAGTGATGAATCTGGTAATTCCGTAGCAGAAGGAATATATCTATGTCATTTACAAATTGGTGCTCAAAGCAAATCAAAGAAAATAATTTTATTGAAGTAAGATTAAAATTAGGAAAACCTTGTAGAGGTTTAATTCCGGTAGCTATGTACAACCACAATAAAATATCATTCCCCGTAGGGGATTTATTATGATATGAAACCCCTACAGGATTTATTTTTTTGGTTTGTCCTTTAAGCTACCAATATGTATTCCCTCCGGGAAATATTAATTCATCGGTCTTCTCGATTCTTTTGCGGTCTCCGTAAGAATTTTTTTCTGACCACGTCTATCTAATATTCTTTACCACGAATTATTCGCACATTAGAGGCTTATTTTCTGGCACAAAAAAAGGGAACACTTCTCAGCATTCCCTTTTAATAAAGATCGAAATATCTATTGTTTCTTACTTTTCTTTAAAGTAGAATAATTGACCTTAAAAGCACCGACTTGCCGGAGTTCCTGCTTTACATCTGTAACCACGCCCATTTTGGTGTTTTTATCGACTTTTAAAGATGTTGTTAGAAATTTTTTGTCAGCTTCATCATGTGATTCTCTTTCACTTGCAATAAATTCCTGTATATCATCGACTGTTGCAAAACGATCATTCAGCTGAATCCTGGATTCTGTTCCAAACTGCACTTTCATTGGAGGGCCTATATAAATATAGCTTACCAGAGATTTCTTCTCAAGTTTTTGAGCTTCAGTAGCCGTGGGTGGGTTTATCTTAACAAAAAGAGTTGTCTCCCTCATTACGGTTGTAACCATAAAAAAGAACAACAGCATAAAAATGATATCGGGTAAAGATGCTGTGTTAATTCCCGGTGAGTTTTTGGATTGCTTTTTTGTAAAACGTGCCATATTAATTTCCTCCAACATTTTCAGGTTCAGCTTCAGAGATAGACATTGGGATA
>JAIOTT010000147.1 GCA_021106655.1 Bacteroidales bacterium | reverse complement strand
GTGAAGATGCTTATAAATGGCTTATAAAGTCAGGGTTTCGACATTTAGCAGCCCTCGACAGTGCTATCGACAAAGATAAGAAAGCATATTTATGGTTAAAAAAGAATAAATTTGATTTTCTCATAATTTTTGCTGATGCTTGCAACGAAAAAAAAGAAGCAATTGCCTGGCTAAACCAAAAGAATCTGAAGATATTTGTAATACTGGCAATGAAGATAAATGATTTCAGGAACAATCAGCTTTTTGATTATCACAAGATACACTTCTAACTAACCACATTTGGAGTATCCACAGCTTTTACACACCAGGCAACCTTCCTGATATCTAAGGCCATCTTTGGCATCGCAATTCGGGCAAGCTTGCCGGACTGCCATTGTACCATCAGGAATAAATTTCTTCAATGCTCTCTCTACACCGTTTCTCCAGGTATTTATTGAGTCAGACTCCAGGTTCAATGTATTAACAACATCCACAACAAAAGGTAAAGGCATTCCATGTCGCAAAATTCCTGAAATTAATTTAGCATAATTCCAGAATTCTTTATTAAACATTCTTGATAAGCCTTCCATAGTGACTTTATACCCTTCTTTATCCTGGTATTGGAAATCATATCTTGATTTTTCGCCGGTTGATTTATTCTTGATGACCCAGCCATTTTGTACCCATGTTGGAACATAAAATCCTTCAGCTTTTCCTGTGAATATTTCATAAGGCCTCCCTTTATACAGGCCAACTATTGCAACCCATTTCTCATAGTCATTCTGAAATCTTAAAACCTCAGCTTTAAGGCTTTTGGGACGTGGAGGTGCATTAGTTTCTTTAAAGTCATCGTCATCTTCCTTTTCTTCATTAGTAACAAGTACACCTGCCCTGGACCCATCCCTATAGACAGTCATTCCCTTACATCCACTTCTCCAGGCGTTTTCATATACTTTACCAATCAAATCTTCTGTAATATCCTGTGGAACATTAACAGTTACACTAATTGAATGATCTACCCATTTTTGCACGGCGCCTTGCATTTTAACCTTTGCAACCCAGTCCACATCATTTGCAGTAGCTTGATAATAGGGAGATTGTTTAATTATTTCCTTGCGTGATTTATCGTCCATTTTGCTTACTTCGTCAACATTGTAACCATTTTGCGATAACCACATTGCAAATTTATTATGTAAAACATCATATTCTTCCCAGGAATCTCCTACTTCGTCAACAAAGTTAACAGTTACATCCTTGTCGTTAGGATTTACTTTTCTCCTCCTTTTATATGCTACCTGAAATACAGGTTCAATCCCTGAGGTTGTCTGTGACATCAGGCTGACGGTTCCTGTTGGAGCTATAGTGAGTAAAGCAATATTACGACGTCCATGCTTTTTCATTTCCTCATAAAGAAGAGGTGCTGCTTTTTTAATTCTGAGAACAAATGGATTTTCCTTCTCCTTTTCAAAGTCGTATACAGGAAATGCGCCTCTTTCTTTAGCAAGGTTAACTGAAGAACGATATGATTCAATAGCAAGGTTCTTATGAACCTCAACTGAAAAGTCAGTAGCTTTATCAGTTCCATATTTACTTCCCAGTGCTGCTATCATATCACCTTCAGCAGTAATTCCAATGCCCGTTCTTCGCCCTTCTCTGCTTTTATTTTTTATATTCACCCACAGATCTTTTTCAACCTTTTTAATATCGTCACTTTCCGGATCACTGTCAATCTTATCAATAATCTTATCAATTTTCTCCAATTCCAGATCAATGATGTCGTCCATTATTCGCTGTGCATAATGTACATATTTGGAGAACAGCTCAGAATTAAAGCTTGCTTTTTCAGTAAAAGGGTTTTCAACAAATGAATAAAGATTAATAGCAAGCAGGCGACAGCTATCATAAGGGCAAAGTGGTATTTCACCACAAGGATTTGTTGATACAGTAGTAAATCCGAGATCAGAATAGCAATCCGGGACTGATTCACGAATTATTGTATCCCAGAATAGAATTCCAGGTTCTGCAGATTTCCATGCATTATGAATGATTTTATTCCATAAGCCTCTTGCATCTATTCTTTTTGTTACTTTGGGATTGTCACAATCAATAGGATATTGCTGCACAAATTCTTTATTATTAAACACAGCATCCATAAACTCATCTGTGATTTTCACAGAAATATTGGCACCGGTTACTTTTCCTGCTTCAAGTTTAGCATCAATAAACTTTTCAGCATCAGGATGCTTAATTGAAATACTCAACATCAGAGCTCCTCTTCTTCCGTCCTGTGCAACTTCTCTTGTTGAGTTGGAAAACCTTTCCATAAACGGGACAATTCCTGTAGAAGATAATGCACTGTTTTTGACAGGGCTTTTATCAGGCCTGATATAAGACATATCGTGTCCGACACCACCTCGTCTTTTCATTAACTGCACCTGTTCCTGGTCAGTTTTCATAATCCCGCCATATGAATCGCAATTCCTTTCATTGCCAATCACGAAGCAGTTGGAAAGAGACCCAACCTGGAAATGATTACCAATACCTGCCATAGGGCTTCCTTGTGGAATAATATATTTGAAATCCTTTAATAGATTATAAATTTCTTCTTCACCAAGAGGGTTAATATATTTTTTTTCTATGCGCGCAATTTCTTTAGCCAAACGCTTGTGCATATCATCCGGTGAAAGTTCGAAAAGATCTGAATTGCTGTTTTTAAGTGCATATTTATTGATCCAGACTTTTGCAGCAAGATCATCACCTCCAAAATAATCTGTCGACTCTTTTAATGCTTCTTCATAAGAATATATTTTTTGATTATCTGCTTCTTTCAATTTCATTTCCTTTTCCGGATCAATGTTGGATTTTTCTTTTGTTTCTTCCAGATTGATTAAATCAGGCTGTACCCTTTGTCCCAACATCTCATCATAAAAATCTTTTTCCTTTTCCTGAGGAACGTCCTTAGAGACCGGGGCAAATAAGTTGTTATTCTCCATACTTTTTTAAGATAATCCCTAAAATTAAACAGTTGATTATAAGGCTATTAAGATAACAGTCTTGTATTCTGAATTGATCGGCAATATACAACAAGGAGGGCTATTTTTCCAAAATCTTTTATTAACAATTTGGGCGATTTTGGTGTAATCATTTGATTAAAACAATATTAATTTAGTGATAATTATTTTTTAAATAATTGTTAAACTTTCTTCCAGATTATTTTTTTTCCGAAACCAAGCCTATTGTCAGTCATTTTAATAAAATCCACCTCAACACCCCATAAGTGCGTTTGCATCAGGATTGCATAAGGAAAGGCTTTAAGATATGCTCTTTTTGCTGTTTTTTGTTCTTCTCCCTTAAGTTTATTAATTATCCCTGTAAACTGTATTCCGCGTATCTTTCCAATAATTTTTGTTTCAAGGGCAATAGCTCCGGCAACACTTTTTTGCTTTTCAATATCATTGATATGTTTAGTGTTTTCATCCGAAGTAAAAACAAACATATTCAAATCCTCTAAAAATATATAAAAACAAGTTGCACAATATGGATTATTGTTATTTGAAGTAGCTATAGTTAAGATGTGATGTTCCTGAATAAATTTAAGGGTTCGTTTATCGATTGGATTCATGTAAACATTATTGTTGCTGGTTAACCTGATTTGATTTACCTATCACTCTTCGACTCCGCTCAGAGTGACTGTTGACAGTGTCAGGCTGAGCGGAGTCGAAGCCTTAAATCACATTAAAGAAATCATTTACTAAAAATAATATGAATTGAGATTAAAAGAAGGATAATCCCAAAAAACCTCCTGACATAGCCTATCGGTATATTCAAAGCCAGTTTTGAGCCAAAATACCCTCCGATAATAAAGGCAAAAGCAATAATTAGAGCATATTGTAAATTTAACTCACCAGCTTTATAATAATTATATGCCGCCAAAATACCTATAGGAGGCAGCATTACTGCAAGGCTTGTCCCCTGAGCCTCATATTGATTCATTCCGATAAAATAGATCAGGGCAGGAATCATTATAATAGCACCTCCGATACCAATAAGCCCACTTATTATTCCGGCAATTAAACCAATAAGAAGTAAGATGATCACAATATATGTATTCATATTTGGGTATTTATATTATTTAACAATATTTAATTTCTAGCTATTCTCCTATGATTAATGATATTAGGCTGAAACTTTCTATACAAACATTAAAAATCAAGACTTAATGAAAGATAAAAAACGGATTTCTTTTTCACTTCAAAATCTTCCACACCCCATGCCCAATCGGCTCTAATAAAATAACCAAGTAAACTGCTTCGAAGTCCAAACCCAAATCCTCCAACTATGGGCTCAATCTGATTCTCAAGAGTAACGGTAACAGGATCCTGATGAATAATATTTGTGTATAGGGAATTCTCTAAAGAATATGGATCCGGGCCTGTCCATGCCGTCCCAACATCCCCAAAACCAACAAGCTGAAAATTATTAATGAAATCTGATTTTATTGGCCTGTTAGCAAGATATCTGAAAACAGGTAATCTTCATTCAGTGTTGTAAACAAAGAAACTGTTTCCGTTTCTTATATTCTGATCAAATCCTCTCATATTTGTAGCCAGTGTCTGATAAGCATAGCCCTGATCAAAAGCTACAGGCACTGAATTATTGAACTTTGGAAATAACCAGTTATCTACCCCTCCCATATAATATATCAATCGATTATTACCAAAAGAAGTACTTGCCGCAAATCGGTTAGCCCAAATAAATGTCCGGTGTATTTTAATATATTTTCTAT
>JAIOTT010000294.1 GCA_021106655.1 Bacteroidales bacterium | reverse complement strand
CTCAGGTTGTGTATGAGCATGTGAGTAATGAAAACATTTATGAGTTTCTGGATGAGCTCGCAAACAACAAGCTTATTGAATTAAACTCTGTAATTAAGCCATATAGTCGTGAATTTATTGCCAACAGGCTCTTAGAAGTTAAAGAAAAAGCAAATGCTGATAAAACACTTTTAAATAAACGACAACTTAAAGAATTAGATTTTTATTTGCATGGGTTTCAATTAGAAACAGACAAGCCTATAAGCTTTTCACAAAAAACTGATCTTTTTAGAAAGAATAATACACTGGCAACAGCAATAAATCCTCTTGGTATCTACTATAAAGACTCTGTTTTTACATTTTCTTTTAAACCCATTCTTGGTATCCAATACTGGTATAATGAAAATGGGGGGATACATCACAGATGGAATGGCTTTGAAGCTTATGGATATATTGGGAAAAACCTGGGAGCATATGGAAACCTGAGAGACAATCATGAATCTGAATTATTAATAGCGCCTGAGTATTTTATCCAGAGGCGTGGTGTCCCGGTGAAGGGAAACCCGGAAGGAGGTGTAGATTATAGCGAGTCAAGAGGAGGATTAATGTACTCATGGAAATGGGGTAGCGTTGGCCTTATTAAAGATCATGAAGTGTGGGGAAGTAATTACAATGGTGCAAATATACTTTCCGGGCGTACTCCATCCTTTGCTCATATTAAACTGCAGATAAAACCTGTTCGTTGGTTTGAATTTAATTATATGCACGGCTGGCTGGTATCAGAAGTTATTGATAGTGCACGTTCATATTGGGATGGTAATACTTACCGGGATGTTTTTCATAATAAATATATTGCTGCTAATATGTTTAGCTTTTTCCCGGTCAGGTATTTGAATATCTCTATAGGCAACTCAATAATATATAGTGATCTTGGTGTACATGCTGCATATCTTATTCCGGTTTTATTTTATAAGTCTGTAGATCATACTCTTAATTCTACATCAAATTACTCAGGGCAAAATTCGCAAATGTTTCTTGATATCAGCTCAAGGAATATTAAACATCTGAATTTGTACTTCTCAATGTTTATTGACGAGCTCTCAACAACCAGGTTTGGAGATAAGAATAAACATAACCTTATTAGTTATAAAGGTGGATTTCGATTAAGTAACTGGCCTGTGCAAAATGTCATACTTACCGGAGAGTATACTTATACTCTACCAATAACATATCAGCATTTCATCTCAACCACAACTTTTGAATCCAACAAGTATAACCTGGGTCATTATATGCGTGATAATTCCCGTGATCTATACTTTAGTTTAAAATATAAGCCTCTTCGTGGATTAATGCTAGACCTTTTCTATAATTTTGCTGAACATGGGAACAATTTTGTTTATGGTGAATATGAAAAAGCTGACGAAGCTCCGATTCTGAAAGACATAAGCTGGAGAAAAAACATTTTCGGTATTAATACTAAATACGAACTTGTTAATAATGCATATCTGTTCCTCAGAATTGCATTTAGTAATATTCAGGGATTTAATGTTGATGACATTAGTGCCGAAGAATATTTACAAAAGTTTACACCTGGGTTTTTCCGGGGTAAAACTAATACTCTCTCCTTTGGGGCAAATGTAGGATTCTGATCCCTCCCGAAAAATTCTTTCCAAAAAATTGCCTTTTATAACTTTTCCATTATTTTTGTAGCTCTTTTTGAAAATGCGTAAATGCTATAATGCTAAGATATGAAAATCATTTAACAGTTATCAGTAATCAATTAAAATTAAAATTATGAAAAAAATCGTTTTATCTTTTTTATTCAGTACCCTGTTTTTATTGGGAATTAGTTTTCAATCGTATTCATGTACGAATTTTATTATCACAAAAGGTGCCTCAATTGACGGATCTGTCATGATCTCCTATTCAGCTGATTCACATGTCTTATTTGGAGAATTGTATTTCTGGCCGGCTGCAAAATATGAAAAAGGCTCCATGCTTGATGTATATGAATGGGATACAGGAAAATATCTTGGAAAAATTAGCCAGGCTGAAGAAACATACTCAGTTGTTGGAAACATGAATGAGCATCAGGTGGCAATCGGAGAAACAACCTATGGTGGACTTGATACATTGCATTCACAGGCTGGTGCAATCATGGATTACGGTAGCCTGATGTATATTGCATTACAAAGATCAAGATCTGCCCGTGAAGCAATTAAAGTTATGACAGAACTTGTTGAGGAATACGGATACTATAGTAGTGGAGAGTCATTTTCTGTTTCTGACGCTAACGAAGCATGGATTTTTGAATTGATCGGTAAAGGTGAAGGAGAAAAAGGTGCAATTTGGGTAGCACGAAGAGTACCTGATGGATATGTCTGTGGTCATGCTAATCAGGCAAGAATTACAACTTTCCCTTTGGAAAATGGTAAAAATTCCATTTCATCAAAAAATATTGATAAGATCTTTAATGAAGAAGTTGAGTGTGTTTATACGCATGATGTAATTTCCTTTGCTAAAGAAAAAGGTTTTTATAAAGGAAAAGATAAGAATTTCAGTTTTTCCGACACTTATGCTCCAGTTTCCTTTGGCGGTGCCCGTTTCTGTGAAATAAGGGTATGGGCAATGTTTCGCGCTGTCAACAAGGATATGGAAAAATACTACGATTACGTAAGAGGTGATATTCACCATGCTGATAATGGCTATGCATCAAACAGAATGCCTCTATGGGTCAAACCTGACAGGAAAATCTCAAATCATGATATGATGAATTTCATGCGCGATCACCTTGAAGGAACTCCATTAGACATGAGAACAGATATTGGTGCAGGTCCCTTTCACAACCCATATCGCTGGAGACCATTAACCTGGAAAGTTGACAATGTAGCATATTGCAATGAAAGAGCTACGGCTACACAGCAAACCGGTTTTTCCTTTATAGCACAGTCCCGTAATTGGCTGCCTGATACTATTGGTGGTATATTCTGGTTTAGTGTTGATGATGCAGCAAGTTCTGTTTATGTGCCTATGTACTGTGGAATTACTAAAGTTCCTAAAGCATACGAAAGGGGAAATGGTGCTATGATGGAATTTACAACCGATGCAGCTTTCTGGGTGTTTAACCAGGTTTCCAATTTTGCATATACAAGATATGAAATAATACACCCTGAAATCGACAGTTTGCAAAATATACTAGAAAGAAAATATATCGCTCATACTCCGGAAATTGACAAGGCTGCGGAACAATTGTATAATGACAATAAAGAGCTTGGTCTTGAGTATATTACCGATTACTCTGTAAATGTCGGAAATAATACCGTTGATATCTGGAGAGATTTTTATGGCTACCTTTTTGCCAGATTCATGGACGGCAACGTTAAAAGAAAAGATGGTGACAAACAAAACCCAAAACTAAATCAACCGGGTTACGGAGAAGAATGGTACAAACGAATTGTTAAAGACACCGGGGATAAGCTTAAAGTAATTGGCAAGGCACATTAAAATATTAATTGACTAAAATTACAAATGACTAGAGTGACTAAAATTCTAGGCATTTATTATTGGGGCGGATGCCCCTTTTTTTAATATCAATCAACATTATGAAAAAACTTCTTCTGATTTCTCTAACGATTTTGCTTATTGTTTCAGAAAACTCTTTTTCCTGTACCAATTACATTGTCACCAAGGGGGCTTCCAAAGATGGTTCAACATTTCTTGTTTACACCAACGATGGAGAATGGCTCTATAAGCCCGGTATTACCTCTGCAAAGGATCATAACGAAGGTGATTCACTTAGTTTTGGCAGTCGTTCCGGTGTAAAAGGTAAAATCCCTCAGATATCACATACTTATGCAGTCCTGGGATTTCAAATGAATGAATTCCAGGTAGCTATTGGTGAAACTACATTTACCGGACGGGAAGAACTCTGGAACAAATCAAAGTATCTCGAATACTGGCATTTTATGAACCTGGCTTTGGAAAGAGCAAAAACAGCCCGGGAAGCAGTCATTGTGATAACTTCTCTTGCTGAAAAATATGGCTATGGGAGTGAGGGTGAATCATTTTCTATTATTGATCCAGAAGAAGTATGGATACTAGAAATGGTAGGAACCGGAACAGGAGGCGAAGGAGCAATATGGGTCGCTCTAAAAATACCTGATGGTTATATTTCAGCTCATGCAAATATGGCTCGTATTGGAGAATTCCCAACAAACGATCCTGATAATTGTATGTATTCAGATAATGTTGTATCATTTGCAATTGAAAAAGGATATTATAATCCTGAATCAGGAAAGCAATTTAGATTTAATGATGCATATAATCCTCCTTCTCCCGATAGGTTAAAATATTGTGAATCCCGCGTTTGGAGCCTGTTTAGCAAAACGGCTCCATTATTGAATCTTTCTACAGATTATCATCGAGGCGTTAATGGTGCCACCCGATACCCCTTAT
>JAIOTT010000224.1 GCA_021106655.1 Bacteroidales bacterium | reverse complement strand
TTCTTAGATTGTTGAGTTGTTTAATTATCATATTAGCATATTATCACATTAACATATTATCTCACCTCTCATCTCTCACTTCTCATCTCTGAGTCGCTTAGTCTCTCAGTCTCATTACTTTATCTTCTGAACTTTATATGTCCGTACGAGCTTGCCTCTATTGTCAATTATCCTAAGTATGTACAGATTCGAAGAATAATTCGTCAGATCAATATTTTCAGTAATTTCCCTCCCTTTAAAAATTTTGCTAAACAATAATTTTCCTGACATATCAAATAATTCTGTAGTACAGCTGATGTCATTTTTTGACACTAAATTTATTGTAAGAAAATCTTTGGTTGGATTAGGATAAACATTGATTTGAAAATCTATCTTATCCGATTCTTCGACGACAGTAATTTTTAGTGATGGTTGCTGAAAGCCTTGTGTAAGGACCATTTCATTATTGGAGAATGTTTCAATAACTCCTTCTCCGATAGTCCATGTGAGAGTGATGTCAGATCCGGTAAATACATCACCTGCAGCCGGATTAACTTCGAGAGTTTTACTTTGTGGAAATGCGTATCCAAATAAAATGAAGAGACCTAAGAGAAGTGCAAATTTTTTCATAATTTCAATATTAATTGTTCTAATATCTATTTGTGCACAATATACGAAAAGATCTTGTATAAGTCAAGGATTTGGAGATAAAAAAGGAGAAAAGTTGGAAGACGGGAAGTCGGAAGAAAGTCGGCAGTCAACAGTCGGCAGTCAAATTAAACGGGAGTTGAAGCCTTGTCAATCATAACATGTTAGAAAAAAAGAGTTAAGTATGGATAATAGGTTTGGATTTCTCACTCAACAATTTTGTAAACTCAACAAAATATTTTTTATTTTTGCGATTATTCAATACACAATTAATTATTTAACTTTAAAAAACAAACATGAAAATATCTATAGTTGGAACAGGATACGTTGGGCTGGTAACAGGAACATGCTTCGCTGAAGTTGGAATTGATGTTACATGTGTCGACATTGACGAAACAAAAATTAATAATCTTAAGGAGGGTATTATCCCAATTTACGAACCCGGACTTGATGAAATGGTCAGGAGGAACATTGAAAAAGGAAGGCTGCACTTCACCACTGACCTGGCCTCAAGTCTTGATGATTGCCAGGTAGTATTCAGTGCTGTAGGTACTCCGCCGGATGAAGATGGTAGTGCTGACCTTAAGTATGTTATTGATGTAGCAAGGGAAGTTGGGCGGTCGATGAAAGATTATATCTGTATAGTTACAAAAAGCACCGTTCCTGTTGGGACTGCTGAAAAAGTTAAGAAAGCTATACAGGAAGAACTGTTTGCAAGGGGTGAACAAATTGAATTTGATGTAGCTTCCAATCCTGAATTTCTTAAAGAAGGAAATGCTGTTAATGATTTTCTTAAACCTGACAGAATAGTTATCGGACTTGAATCTGAGAGAGCGGAAGAACTCATGAAGAAACTGTATAAACCATTTACTCTTAATGGCCATCCTATTATCTTTATGGATATTCCCTCAGCCGAAATGACCAAATATGCAGCAAATTCTATGCTTGCAACAAAGATCAGCTTCATGAATGACATTGCAAATCTTTGCGAGATCATGGGCGCAAATGTTAACCTGGTAAGAAAAGGCATTGGAAGTGATACAAGAATAGGAAACCAGTTCATCTATCCGGGAATTGGATACGGTGGATCCTGCTTTCCAAAAGATGTTAAAGCCCTGATCAAAACAGCATCAGAAAACGCCTATGATATGCGTGTATTAACAGCCGTTGAAGAAGTTAATGAAGATCAGAAATCTGTTCTTTTTAATAAGGTAAATAAATACTTTGGTGGAGACCTTAAAGGAAAAAAGATTGCATTATGGGGCCTTTCATTCAAACCACAAACTGATGATATGCGTGATGCTCCATCATTGGTAATTATTGATAAATTTGTTAATGTCGGTTGTACTGTAGTAGCTTACGACCCTGTGGCCATGAATGAATCAAAACGAAGAATTGGCGGCAAAATTGAATATGCAGTAGATCAGTATGAAGCTTTAAATGATGCTGATTGCCTGCTGATTGTAACTGAATGGAAAGAGTTCAGAGTTCCTGATCTTTCTTTAATGAAAAAGAGTCTAAAAAATCCTCTTATCTTTGATGGAAGGAATATTTATGATTTAAAGGATATGAAGGGGGCTGGGTTTGAGTATTTTTGTATAGGTTTGGCAGGTAGCTAATAAGTTGCAGTAGCAGTGGCAGTGGGCAGTAAGAAGACTGGTGACTGAGAATAAGATAACAATTGAAATAAAATTTACATCAAAATCTATAAACTGTGAAAAAGATCTTAGTAACGGGTGGTGCCGGCTTTCTTGGCTCCCATTTATGTGAAAAATTACTCAATGAAGGTAATGAAGTTTTTTGTCTGGACAACTATTTTACAGGACAGAAAAGGAACGTTATCCACTTGTTAAAAAATCCATATTTTGAGATTATCAGGCACGATATCACAATGCCGTTTTTTATTGAAGTGGATGAGATATATAATCTGGCTTGCCCTGCCTCCCCTATTCACTATCAGTATAATCCAATAAAAACAGTCAAAACCTCAGTTATGGGTGCAATAAATATGCTGGGACTTGCCAAAAGGACAAAAGCCAGGATACTTCAGGCATCAACCAGTGAGGTTTATGGAGATCCCCAGGTGCATCCTCAAACGGAAAACTATTGGGGACATGTTAATCCAATCGGGCCGAGAGCTTGCTATGATGAAGGGAAAAGAAGCGCAGAAACATTGTTTGTGAACTATTATAAACAGAACAATGTCAAGATTAAAATTATGCGCATTTTTAATACCTATGGACCACGTATGCATCCAAATGATGGCAGAGTAGTTTCAAATTTTATTGTCCAGGCATTAAGCGGAAAAGATATTACTGTATATGGCGATGGTTCACAAACGCGTAGCTTCTGCTATGTGGACGACCTGATTGAAGGAATGACATGTTTTATGAACTCACGTCTTGACTTCATTGGACCGGTAAACATAGGTAATCCAAATGAATTTACTATCAAAGAACTAGCTGAGATGGTAATAAAACTGACAAATTCAAAATCAAAAATTATTTATCACCCTCTACCTGCTGATGACCCCATGCAGCGTAAACCCAACATTGAACTCGCAAGAAAAGAACTTGGCTGGGAACCTAAAATTAAGCTCAGGGAAGGATTAATTCATACCATAAATTATTTTAAAAATTCACTATAATCCTGAGTAAGATGATAAAAATTCTGGTTACTGGAAGTAATGGACAGCTTGGTAATAGTATCAAAGACCTCTCCTCAGAATATTCAAACTATAAATTCACTTATACTGATATAGAAGAGCTTGATATTGCAAATATTAGAGAATTGGAAGATTTTTTCCTTGACAAGGGATTTAAATTTGTTATTAATTGCGCAGCATATACAGCTGTTGATAAAGCAGAAGAAGAATCCGAGAAAGCCCTGCTGATAAATTCTCATGCAGTAAAAAACCTTGCTGAAACCTGTAGTAAGAATAATGCTATTTTGGTGCATATTTCAACCGACTATGTTTTCAATGGTAAAAACTTCAGTCCTTATAATGAAAGTGATGAAACCTGCCCTGCATCCTCTTATGGACGATCAAAACTTAGTGGAGAAAAGGAGATCATTAAAGCAGGCATCAAAAGTATTATTATCAGAACATCCTGGCTTTATTCCGAATTCGGACATAATTTTGTAAAAACAATGCTGAAATATGGCAGAGAACGAGAGAGCTTAAATGTTATTTGTGATCAGGTAGGAACCCCAACATACAGCAGGGATCTTGCAAAGTCAATCCTGGAAATTGTTTCACAAACAGATGATATTAAAAAACCTGAGATTTTCAATTATTCAAACGAGGGAGCTATCAGCTGGTATGATTTTGCTAAAGCTGTTATGGAAATTTCAGGAATAGCCTGTAATATCATGCCTATTGAAACAAGTGATTATCCTCTGCCGGCACCAAGGCCTCCGTATAGTGTCCTCAATAAAACTAAAATAAAAAAACGCTTTAACATTGAAATTCCATACTGGAAAGATAGTCTTAGAGAATGCATACAGCTATTAGACTGATTAATTCATAGTGGCATAAATAGCAAGTTAATTAAGTAGTAGTAGCAGTGGCAGTAGCAGTGGCAGTAAAGTAAACACTGATTTCATTATTTATTTAAACTTTGTGACTTAACGGCTTTGTAAGAAAATATTCAATAAGCAATATTCAATAATGAGTGTTGAATATTGAGTGTTGAATATTGAATATTTGGATCAATTTAACTTAGATGTATAAAATTGACAAATCAAATCTGCCTCTGTTTATCTTTCTGATCATATCAGTTCTTATCATCCCATTTTTATATACTACTTCTTCCCTTGACCCTGCTTATATTACGCGTTTTCTGGCTTTTTCTGTACTGACTTTCTTATTTTTTATTTTTTTTATCATAAGAACTTTAAGAGATCCCGGTTATTTCGACCTTGCACTCTTACGCAATTATATTTTCCCGGTGTGGGCTGTATATATTCTTTTTGTAGGTTTATCGATAATTCAGGCTGAAAACACAACAGAAGCCATTGCTGATTTCCTGAAACATTTTACTGTCTTTATATATTTTATTCTCTCTTCTCTCCTGCTCTCGAGAGTCAGAAATTCATATGATATTTTAAGTAAAACAGTCACAATCTTCTCCTTACTGATCTTATTAATTGGCATCTACCAGATATACGATCTCTTGATAAAAGGTGAGTTTGATCATCAGGCATCATATTATGTATGAGGCTTATCTACACATAGAAATTTATTTGCCCATTTATTATTGCTCTCTTTTCCATTTTCAGTTTTCTGCATACTGAATTTTAAAGGATACTGGAAAACATTATCCCTTGTATCAGCTATTTCAACAATGTTATTTATCACCTTCCTTTTAACTAAATCAGTTTGGGTTGCTATGATAGTCTCAATATTTTTGAGTTTTGTTTTAGCAGTTATTGTCTTTTATAAAAGCTTTCAAGAAAAAAAATCTTTTATGCGAAAGATACTTGTAGTAACTCTTATATTATTCAGCATTCTGGTCTTTTCAGGGATTTTGTTTTCAAAACTCGCAAACCCGGAAGTTTTAAAAAAACAAACATATTGGTTGAAAAATAATCAATTTGGCTCGTCAAAGGAAAGAGTAGAATTGTGGAAGAAATCTGTAAGTATGATCAAAGAATCTCCCATTACTGGAGTGGGCAGCGGTAACTGGAAAATAATGATCTCTAAATATGGAACTAAAGATTTAAGGTCAGAAAAAGGAAAAGTGTTTTTTCAAAGACCTCATAACGATTTTATTTGGGTTTTATGTGAAACCGGGATCGGAGGTTTGGTGTTTTTTATTCTGATATTTATTATCAACATTTACTATGTTTTTAAGATATTAATAACTGAGGAGAATATTAAAGTTAAAAGTTATATTATCCTAATGTTCTTTTTTATTGTATCCTATGTCATAATTTCAATGCTTAGTTTTCCAAGAGAAAGAATTGAACATACGATTTTCCTTGTTTTGTGTTTCTCTTCCATCGTAGTTGCCTATCACCGAAAAAAGACCAACAACTCCCCTATTAAAATCAATTATGTTTTATGGCTCTCTCTGCCTGTGTTATTAATACTTCTGTCAGGAATTATTATTGGATTTATAAGGATGTCAGGAGAGATCCATATTAACAAAGCGTTAAAATACAAGGCAAAAAATGAATGGACACAAGTAATTCACGAGGTTGATAAGGCATACAATAAATTCTATACACTGGATTATTCATCAACACCTATATTCTGGCACAGAGGCGTGTCAAATTACAACCTTGGTCTTATTGATGAAGCGTTATCGGATTTCAGGGAATCATATGTTGCAAATCCTTATCATTTACATGTATTGAATAATCTTGGAACATGTTATGGACTGGTGGGTGATCATACCACATCAATATCTTATTATAATAAAGCACTTAAGGTTTCACCACAATTTGAAAATACCTTGCTGAACTTATGTGTATCATATCTTAATAAGGATAATACTGATAGCGCATATTTCTTTCTATCAAGATGCAATCCTTATACCGAAAACCCAAACTATCCGGGCTTTGTCACAATTATTATGAGTAATATCATTAAAAATCTAATGTCCGAAACAGATGACAGATTAATAAAAATAAATCTCAACAGAATAAGGAACTCGGATGAATGGATGAAAAAAGTATTTTTACAGGCTATGGAAAGGAAAACAACCTATGAATACCAACTATTATCTGAAACAATATATTTACTTGAATCTGTTGACAGCGTTATCACTCCTGAACAATCCAAAACGTATAAGGAGAAGTTCAAAATAATAAATTAAAATTTTTGTAATTTTGTAGCTTAAAATAAAACAAAAATGAAAATAACTAAAATATTTACACTTTTACTTTGCATGATGCTTTTTTTCGGGAGTATTACTGCTCAGCAGATTACTACAGTTGACCCACCTGAAGGGGAACAGGGAACAACATTAAATTTAACTATCAGCGGCCAAAACACCCACTTCGCTCAAGGCAGTCAGACAGTTTATTTTAACCAGGGAAGTTCTACCCTTTGGCCAACTTATTTTTTCCCGGTTAATGACTTAGCTCTACAAGCCCAGTTTGCAATCTCTTATTCAACTCCACTAGGATACTGGGATGTCAATGTGTATAATGCTTTTGATGGTCATCTTGTTAAAACTGATGGTTTTCTGGTGAAGTTAAACCCCAATCAGCCAATGATCGTTAAAGCTGATCCTGATACTGCGAAGCAAGGAGATTTTCTCACAGTAACTATTAGTGGTCAAAACACTAACTATTTTGCACAAGGGACAGAAACAGTGTGGTTCACGCAAGGAAGTGGAACAACGATCTACCCTGATAGCGTAAATATCATCAGTAACACTCAAATTGATGCGGATTTCACAATACCAATTTTTGCGGCCCTTGGCTATTATGATGTGAATACTTTTGATTTAATTGACGGATATCTTACTAAAGCTAACGGATTCCGGATATTGCCATATTCAGTATCACTTAAAGAATTAGACGAATTTGTTGATTATGAAATATTTCCTAACCCAATTGTCAATTTCCTTTTTGTGAAAATAAATCCAATACAAAAAACTTCGATTTCAATATCAATATTTGATATATGTGGAAGAACTATTTTTAGTATGGGTGAAAAGGCCATTTCCTCTTTGTATATTAAAGAAATTGATCTTTCAAGTCTAAGTAGAGGTACATATTTCGTAAGAATAAGTGCCGAAGCTAAATCAGAAACAAAAATAATTATCAAGAAGTAGTTAAGATAATCTTCATAAATAGCAGATTACCTACCCTCTGTCACTGTTAAATTGCTATATTGTTAATTAGGGGAAAGCATATTTGAATAACTTGAATTTATAATTTCTAATTTCCAATTTCTAATTTCAGAACATTAATTAACTACGAAAAACAAACTGATAAAACAATATAAACATTAAAATATAATAAAAGTATTTTACAATGAGCATTAAGATCGAAGAAAATATTATGGACAGAGCCCGGGTGTGGCTTGACGGAAACTATGATAAAGAGACCAAGGAGAAGGTACAAGAATTGATGGAGAATGATAAGGAAGAATTCATTAATTCATTTTATAAAAACCTTGAATTTGGTACTGGCGGTATGCGTGGTATAATGGGAGTGGGCACTAATAAAATGAATAAATATACTGTGGGATCGTCAACACAAGGCCTGGCAAATTATCTTAAGAAGATGTTTACTGCAGAAAAGGAGATCAAAGTAGCCATTGCGTTTGATTCCAGAAATAACAGCGAATATTTCGCGAAAATCTCAGCTGAAGTTCTAAGTGCCAACGGAATCAAAGTATACATTTTTGATGCTTTGCGTCCAACTCCTGAATTATCATTTGCCATCAGGTACTTGAAATGTCAAAGTGGTATCGTGATCACTGCTTCTCATAATCCAAAAGAATATAACGGATATAAAGTTTATTGGGATGATGGAGGACAACTTGTCAACCCACATGATACAAATGTCATTCAGGAAGTGAATAACATCCGAAGCATTGACAATGTTAATTTTAATGGTGATCAAAGTAAAATTGAATATATAGGAGAAAATATTGATAAGATATATATCGAAGAGATTAAAAAATTATCATTATCCCCTGAATCAATTAAAAACAATAGCTTTCTGAAAATTGTATATACTCCTATTCATGGTACCGGTGTTACATTGGTTCCTCGTTGTTTAAAGGAATATGGTTTTAATAATGTTACAGTTCTGGAGGAACAATCCAATCCCGACGGGAATTTCCCAACCGTTGTTTCTCCAAATCCTGAAGAGCGTGCAGCACTTGACCTGGCATTAAAAAAAGCAAGAGAGATTGATGCAGATCTGGTATTAGCTACCGATCCTGATGCAGACAGAGTTGGAATGGCAGTAAAAGATAATAATGATGAATTTATTCTCCTTAATGGTAATCAGGCTGTATCCCTCCTAATATATTATCTTATAAAAAAATGGAAAGAAAAATCCATGATAAAGGGACAGGAGTATATAATAAAAACTATTGTTACTACTGAGCTTGTCGGTGATATTGCACGTAAGAATGATATTGATTACTATGATGTTTTCACCGGATTCAAATACATTGCCGAAGTTTTGAAAAAATTTGAAGGAATTAAAACTTTTATTGGCGGAGGTGAAGAAAGTTATGGATACCTTGTTAGTGATTTTGTTAGAGACAAAGATGCTGTTATTTCATGTGCTATGTTTGCAGAAATTGCTGCCTGGGCGAAGGATCAGAATAAAACTCTTTATGATGTCCTTATTGACATTTATCACGAGCATGCTTTTTACAAGGAGAAATTATTGTCAGTAGTGAGGAAAGGCAAATCAGGTGCAGAGGAAATTAAAAAAATGATGGATGACTACAGAAATGATCCTTTTAAGGAAATAAATAATTCTGAAGTAATTTTAATAAAAGATTATCTCCTGCAGAAAGAAACAGATAGGTTGTCCGGCCTTGAAATTCCTCTTGATTTCCCAAAATCAAATGTTTTGCAGTTCTTCCTTAAAG
>JAIOTT010000447.1 GCA_021106655.1 Bacteroidales bacterium | reverse complement strand
CTCCTGTCATTACCGGGACCACTATATTTAACTTCACAATCTGCATTTATATCCCCTACTATCATTCCAAACACATTAGGATCAAGCTTAATTACTGCTAATGAACTAATACCATATGGAGGAAAGTTAGTAGTATCACTAAAGTCATAACCTGTTGCGTTAGGTAAAGCCAATGGTAAAGCAGTCATTACCGGCATATGATTTCGATGTTTTACTACAACATAATAATTGCCGGGCCCAACGTGTTTAAAGCCTATTCCTGGTAAAAAATTCGTATCAACAACCTGTCCGTTATCCAGTAATAATGCAGCTCTGAGATCGACTATCGTATCATAAGGATCTCGCAGCTCTACAAGCACCCAATCTACAACATTTGACGGGACAGTTCCTATGGACTCAGTCCCATAGTAATCCCATGGGAAAGCTGAGTAAGGTTGTGTGGTTGGAAAGAAATCCAGTGCTATAAGATCCGTTCGCATCATGTTTGATCCGGTAATATATGGACCTTGTAAAAATACTTTAACATCTGCTGAAGTTTGTGCTTTGCTTTCAATCGAAATAAATAAAATGCAAAATAAAGACACAATACTCCAAAACCTAATTAAAGGTCTGGTGTAATTTGTTTTCATATGACTTAAATTTAATTAGTGATCAAAAAAAGAGATACCCATTTGCGTATAAAATTACAAAAAAATTATATGCAAAAAAATATTTATATCTACATTTGAATATTTTATATTTAAAAAAATAGTATTCAAGTGCAAATTGGAGGGAAAATTTCTTGCAAAACTAATACTCGGAGATAACACTACCTGTAAGTCTCATTAATTCAGTATGTGTTTCAATTAAATCATATGTAGATATTAATTTTCGAAATGCAGCATTGAGGTATATAAGTTGTATATCGCGATAATTAAATGAATTTATTGTACCTGACTTAAATTTCTGGTCCGCAATCTGCAGGTTTAAATTTGCACTTTCTATGCTAGCTTCAGCAACATTGAATAACTGTTTACGTACATTATACATCTCATACGTATTAGTTAATTGATTTGCAAGGCTATGTTTCATTTCATCAATTTGTAACAATCCAATATTACTTTCAATCATAGTATTTTTAATGGCTGTTCGGGTATTACCTCCGTTAAAAATGTTAAATCTCAGTACAAAATTTCCGTAATAATCATAGGACGAAGTATTTATAGCAGATGTTCCATCATATCTAAGTCTGTTATTGGAATAATCTGTTCCAGCAATTACTGATACCATTGGGTAAATGGAATTTTTTTTCAGTGTAATATTATTATTCAAAATAGCTTGATTAATAAATTGATTTTTCAGGGTTTTATTATCGTTTATTATCTTCCCTAACAATTCACTAAGCTCATAACTTATTGTCTCAACTTCGAATTTTTCAGTTAGCTCATAGTGAACAGAAGCTTTTTCAGCCAGAAGTAGATTTAGGTTTCTTAGGGAATTCTCATAATTTAAAGTCTGAAGTATATAATTTGAAGAGTCGCTTAAATAGTTATTTTTTGCCTGAAGCAGGTCAAAAGTTACAGCACTGCCAAGTTCTTTTTTTATCATTACATAGTCATATCTATCGCGCGATAGTTTCATTACTTTTTGCAGCACTTCCAGTTTTTCTGATTCAAGCAAGGATTTGTAATATGCAAGAACAATAGCCTGTATAGTATTTTCAATTATAATAGCTGCATTTCCTTCAGAAAAGTACTGCAAAGACTCCAGGTTTCTTTTATTGATTTTTACCGCAAACCCATTGAATAAAATCCAGTTCATAGTAAGATTTGGAGCAATATTATTTGTAGAATAATCACCGCTAGCTGAAGGACTGCCATCAGAAGAAGAAGTTCCACTCAGAAGATTGTCATATCGATTTCTCTGACTTATTCCAAAGTCTATACCTGGAAATCTACCAACCAAACCCCATGAATTATTATTCGCTGCAATCTCCTTATCGAGTTGTGAAATTTGAACCTGGTAGTTGTTTTTCAGGCCTATTAATATGGCTTCCGAAAGGCTTAACTTACTTTGAGAGAATAATCCCAAGTTTATGAACAAAAGAATCAAAAATATGGTTATTTTTTTTAACGTGTTTTTTTATCTTATTAACTTAAGGCACTCCAAGTTCTCTAACTCTAAATACTCTAAGTACTCTAACTCTAAGTACTCCAAGTACTCTAGGCACTCCAAGTACTTTATTCAATTATTCCCTTACTATTCTTGTTTGCATTTTCAACAGTCTCATTTACGGGTTTGTTTCCTGTCCACATCCATGTAAGATAGACTTTAATATCATTAAGCACCAGTATCAGCACCGGAAAAAGTATCAAAATAAAGGAAGTCCCGAACATAACTCCATAAGCAAGAGCAATTGCCATTGGCCTTAGGAACTGAGCCTGAAAGCTTTGTTCTAAAATTATAGGATACAAACCAACAACTGTTGTTAGTGTTGTTAATACTATCGCCCTGAATCTTGCAATACCGGCATTATAAGCTGCCTCAGTAACTTTTTGTCCCTCAAGCAGATTAGTATTATATTTTTGCAGGAAGACTACTGCATCATTAATAATAACACCTGAAAGTGCAACCATACCCCATGTGCTAAGCATTGACACAGGCACTCCTTCTATTCCGTGGCCCCATGTAGCACCCATCCATGCCAGTGGAATCATCATAATAATTATTAATGCTTGGGTTGCAGATTTAAAATGTATCATAATCACAAGAAGCATTAATGCAAAAGCCAGACTAAACAGTTTTTTTATTTCGTCCATAGCTTCATCACTATCTCTTTGTTGACCTTGATATTCAACTTTAATCCCGGGGTATTTGACTAATATCTGGGGAATGATTTCGGTACGTATTTTCTCAATTATGGGAGGAACAGGTTCAAACGGATCATCCAGGTCTGCATCGATCCTCACCTCACGTGCTCCATTAAATCTTTTTATGTCGACCGGGCCTCGCTCAATAGTGTAAGTTGCCAGTTCTGAAAGAGGGTACTCTCCCAAAACAGTTTTTATTTTCATAGACTCAAGTTGTCCGATATTAACCCTATCATGTTTGGGATATCTTACCCAGACCCTGATCTCATCCTTACCCTTTTGCAATCTTTGAGCTTGTCCGCCAAAAAATCCTTGCCGCACCTGGCTTGCAATACTTGCATTATCAAGTCCCAGAAAGTAAGCTTTTGGTTTAAGCTCTAATTTTATCTCCCTTTTTCCTGCAGAATTATTATCATTAATATTATTCAGTACCTCAATCGTCCTCATTTCTTTCATCAGTAAGAGTTTTGCTTCACCAAGTTCGTCAAGATCCTTTCCAAGCAAGCTAACTGAGACAGGTGTACCAAAGGTATGTCTCCCGGCAATGGTGAACTTTTCAGCTTCAGGGAACTCCCCTATTTTATCTCTGACCTTTTGAACGATTTCATAACTTGATACACCTGCACCTTCAAGATCACGTAGAAGAACAAAAATATTCCCTGCATGAGCACCGGATTCCTGACCGTTAAAGGCGCTTCCGGTACTGACAAATGTAAAATTAACAAAGGAGTTTGTGTCGTTAAGTTCCTCCTTTAAATCTTTATCTACTTCCCAGATCATATCATCTATTCTCTTAAGATGCTCAAGAGTGATCATTTCTCCGGAACCTGCTTTAAAGGAAATATCTACATTAAACTGATCAAAAGGAATTGATGGAAAAAAAGTTGATTTTATCAATCCGCCACCGAATAATCCTGCAGTAATTATTATTAATGCAAGTGGAACAGCAACAGCAACCCACCTCCACTTTATCATGAATTTAAGTGTTGCTGAATAGACTTTATTTTTAAAATAGTTGAGAACCTTTTCAAGAAATTTACGAATGCGAGTGCCTGTGTTATCTTTATGGGTTCGGCGTAAAACAAATTTATTTCCCACATGGGCAGGTAGAACAAAAAAGGCTTCAAACAAAGATATCAGTAAGCTGAAAACCACTACAAAAGCCATTTCAAACATAAATTCCATTCTGCCACTAATAAAAAATAAGGGTGAAAATGCGATAATAGTAGTAGTAACTGAGGTCATAACTGCCGGTAAAACCTCCATTGTACCATCTAATGCAGCAAGTCGCGGGCTTTTCCCTTTTTCAAAATGAGTATAAATATTCTCTGCAATTACAATACCATCATCAACCAATATCCCGATAACCAATATCATCCCGAACAGGGAGATCATATTAATGGTAATCCCATAAATACTTGCTATCACAAACATTCCTAAAAAGGAAGCCGGTATACCCCAGGCAACCCATGCAGATAATCGAAAACTCAAGAATAATCCTAAGGAAATTAATACAAGCAAAAGCCCGATACCGCCGTTTTTATACAATAAATTTAAACGGCCTTTAAGCATTACCAGAAAATCGTAGGTTACAGTCAATTTCACACCCTGGTGTGTTTCATTGAATTCCTTAACATAATCATTACAAAATTTGGAAATAGCATCAAGATCTTCTTCAGGAAGCTTATTAACAGAAAACGATACATTTCTTTTGCCATTCAAATACAGACTCCTTGACACATCAGCAAACTGCATTTTAACACTGGCAACATCCCTGATCCGTAAATAACTACCATCATTGTTTGCTCGCAGGATAATACCTCCTATTTCTTCAGGATCAACGCTTCTGGATCGGGATCTTATCAAGACTTCCTCCTCATCAGATTTTATCATACCAGCTGATATATCCCTGTTATTAGCTGCAATTGCCCTGGAAATTTCATCAAAAGTCAACTTATATCTCAGGAGGTTGTCCTCAGTGATCTCAACAGATATTTCCAGGTCGGGATAACCATTAATGCTCAATTGTGATATTACACCTGAGTTAAGAAAATCGTCTTCTATTTCACTTGCCAGGTTTTTTAATGTAAGCAGATCAACATCCCCTGAAAGGCCAAGATACATTGCCTGTGATATTGATCTTCGTTTAAATATTACAGGTTTTTCAGCATCAGCTGGAAAAGAACTTATAGCATCAACAGCATTCTTAACTTCAGTGAGAGTTTCATCTATATCATATTCACCGGTTGTTGTGATAGTTACAATGGCAAAGTTCTCTGATGATGTAGAGTTGGTTTCCTTAATACCTACAATACTCCGGATAGATTCTTCTATTCTGGCAGTCAATCCCTCTTCCATCTCCTTTGGTGAAGCTCCAGGGTAGAATATGCTTATTGTTATAACCTTTGATTCAAATTCCGGAAAAAAAGATTTCTTCATGTTCAGAAGACTAAAGACTCCACCAATCAGAAGAAATACAATAATAATATTAGCATAAAACGGAAATCTGATAAAAACACTTACTAATTTTCTCATATTAATTTAGAATTTTAACAGCAGAATGTTCCTGTGCATTTACAAGAGGCTCAACAACAAGTTCTGCTCCCTCAAGCAGGCCGGAGAAAATGAGAGTTTTTTCATTATACTTAAGAATATCTATTTGCTTTTTAATAAGCTTTTCATTTTCAACAATAAACACTTCATCACTGTTAAAAACGGCATTTCTCGGCATTTCCATAGCATTTTTAATAGTTTTTCCGGGAAAGATTGCCTGTAAATATTGACCCTTGTATAAGGTTGTCTCTGATGAATTGCTAATGGATATAAAAATGTTTATTGACTGTGTTCCGGGGTCAACAAAGGGTGATTTACGAATAACAAAACCTTCCCAATGATCCTGACCTGACTTTGAGATTACATCAGCTTTATCGTTAACGTTAATCCAGTTAGCATCATCTATTTCAATAGGTACTTCAAGTTCAAGCTTGTCTGTACGGATGATCTTTGCCACACGGCTTCCCGGATTAGCAATAGATCCTACTTCAAGAAGTACATCCATATAAGCACCGGAAAAAGGAGCATAGATAGAATATTTTTTCAATCTTATCTCTTCACTTTTAATAGTAAAATATTCATTTAGGATACTTCTTCCTGCAAGAAAAATCTTTTCCTTATCAGACTGTATTTTTGGAAGATCATCAAGATCTTTATCTATAGTAATTGATTCAAAATATGCTACCCAGCTATCGTAAATGTCGGGGAAATCAATTTTCATATCCGGTAGAATATTTGCTATAGAGTTAAGAAATCTACTCTTTCGTGCCTGAAGATTATAAAATGCTTCTTTATTAAATATTCTGATCAACAGGTCTCCTTTTTTGAATGTTTGTCCCTTTTTCAGTGGTATGTTACCTTCTAGTATTTTGCCCTGCACCTCTGTGCTCAAATCAACATATTGCTGAGAGGTCAGACGGCCTGTTGCATTAACACTTGTTTTTATATCAGAGTATTTCACAATATCGGTTTTCACAGATAAAATCATTTCCTTGGTCGGGCTTTTCGCAACTTCCTTTTTCATACCCTCAAAAAACATCATCAGCAAAACTGAGCCGCCAATGATAATGAGTATTGCAATTACTATTATTAGCTTTCTGTTCATGGTTATTATGGTTTAAAATATTGGGATGCAAATATAAAAAATAATTATGGTTGAAATTAAATTTATCAATAAGATATTAAATTCATCTAATATGCATATATTTGTGTAAAATTGAATAATAATTAACTTCAAAAAACGGAGGTCTAAATGGGAAACAAAAGTTGTGGAAATGCACATAATAGTGCTGTTTATGGACTTGGCTTAATAGGAGCCGCAATATATTTTATCTCAAACGCCTGTGGATTCTGGATGGGTGTACTGGGATTTCTAAAAGCAATTGTGTGGCCGGTTTTTCTGGTTTATGAAGCACTTAAGGCCTTAGTGGCCTAAATTTAATGTGATAATATGCTAATGTGATAATGGGGAATCGGTTGCATGTTTCTGAAATAAATTCTCAATCTCCATTCGAATGTTTGTGTGTTCGAGTATTCAATATGATAATGTGATAATTTTTTAAAGATAAATAAAACAGAAGTAATATGAAGAAATTCAGAGCTTATTATCTTATAATTTATTGCATTTTATTATTTTCTGTAACGCATAGTCAAAATAACACATTGCGGAACACAATTATCAAAAAAAATATTATTGATATCTCTCTGGGAGGTTCCGGATTATTTTTGTCAGCAAATTACAGCAGAGTGATTTTCATTACATCAAAGTATTTTGTTAATACATCTGTTGGTATCGGGACTGTCCCATTTGTAGGGGGATTTAGTGTTCCACACCAAATATCATTTAATATTGGTAAAGAAAACAGCTTTTTAGAACTTGGTATTGGAGGATCATACTGGAGTGGTAAATCCAATTCATCAGGATATACTGAAACATTATACTCTTATAACTTATCCCCCATAATTGGGTGGAGAAAAAACTTTAAAAGCAATATGAGTTTCAGAGCTTACCTTAACCCCTTAATACATATTTCCGGAGAGTACTATATAGAAAATTATTCTGTTGTTCCATATTTGGGTGTGAGCATAGGGTATGCTTTCTAGAATTATTAAAACACTTTTTAGCCAGTATTCAGAGCTTTTCGAAGCATCATTAACCATTAATAATTATTCCACAACTGATACTGAAATATAAGCAATTTTCAATATATTTGTGTGAATTCATTTTATACTCAAAATAGAAATAAACTTAATATTTATCGACAATTGGTTGGCGTTAATGGTTGAAGAAAAACGAAATTTGCATTTAAAATATAAACACCAGTGATATTTATATAGATAATAAATTAATTAATAATTGAAGGAAAAAGGATGAAATATTTATTAAAATCATTAGACATTTTAAGGGTTGCAGGTGTTATAGTTGCATTTTATTGGGGCTATCAAATTGGCTATGCAGAAACATACAATCCAATCGCCCAACTCCATTTTATGATTCCCGTTATTATTGTTGCAATATCGGGGACATCTGGCTTTGAAGGCCTCTTTTTTGGCAATGAGTCAGCAAAAATGAAGG
>JAIOTT010000083.1 GCA_021106655.1 Bacteroidales bacterium | reverse complement strand
TTACCGGAAGCAGGAGAAACAGTGTTATAAGCTCTTGCAAGCCTGGTAATGGAATCAAGCAATATTACAACATCATGCCCGCATTCAGTCATTCTCTTTGCCTTTTCCAGAACAATATTTGCAATTTTAACGTGACGCTTAGCAGGCTCATCAAAAGTTGAAGATATTACTTCAGCCTTAACATTTCTTTTCATATCCGTAACCTCTTCAGGACGTTCATCAATAAGTAGAACCATCAGGTATGCTTCAGGATGATTAGATGCAATTGCATTAGCGATCTCTTTTAATAAAACAGTTTTACCGGTTTTTGGCTGAGCAACGATCAGTCCTCTCTGTCCTTTGCCAATAGGAGTAAACATATCAATTATCCTGGTTGAGATAGATTCCTGCGGATGGCCTGTTAAATTGAACTTCTTCTCAGGAAACAAAGGTATAAGAAAATCGAATGGGATTCTGTCGCGCACCTCTTCAGGTTTTCTGCCGTTTATCAGTTCAACCTTTATCAATGGAAAATATTTTTCACCTTCCTTTGGTGGGCGAATAGAACCTTTCACAGTATCACCGGTTTTAAGCCCAAATAATTTTATTTGTGATTGTGAAACATAAATGTCATCAGGAGAATTAAGATAATTATAATCAGAAGATCTTAGAAACCCATATCCATCCTGCATGATTTCCAGTACACCTTCGCTGGAGACGATTCCTTCAAATTCGAATGAAAATTCATCTCTGCGCTTTTCATGCTGGCTTTTTCTGCTATAGGGTTCTCTTTTTCCTTTAGAACCATGATCGTCCGTCTCTCTATGCTGCCTTATAGTGGTATTCTCATCTCTTTTAAGCTTGTCATTTTCATCCTTTTTAGGTATGATCTTCTCCTCTCTTTTAGGTTTATTCATATCAGTAGAAGGAGTACTTCTTTGAGAGATTTCCGGCTTGTCAATATTATCCGAACTAACTTTGTCTGTCGGTTTATCTTTTGCAACAGCACTTTTTTTGAAAGATGGAGTCGAAGTTCTTACAGAATCCCTTCTGGATCTAGTTATACGATTATCCGGAAAACTTTTCTGTACCTTATCCTTCACAGGGATCTTTTCAGTTACCTTTTCCTTGTTTTCTGTATCCTGAGAGTTGCTGCTTTTTGTTTCAACTGCTACTTTTTTTGCTCTTGTGCGAGGTCGTTTTACAGATTGTTTTTCCTTTTCAAGAGTTTCCTTGGTAGGATTGAGTGCCTGATAATCAAGAATCTTATAAATGATATCCTGCTTGTTTAATTTCTCAGCTTTTGGTATCTTTAGATCTTTGGCGATCTTTTTCAGTTCAGTTACCACCTTGCTGTTTAGGTCTATAATGTCGTACATGTATTAAAAATTTTTATTAATTTTATTGGAATTGTGATGTCTAAAAAGGGTATTAAAATTGACAGAACAATATTATGGGTATTAGAGGGTAATTATAAAATAAAGAATGAATTTATATGAAAATGTGTAAGGGGGTTTTTGAGACTGCAAATATAAGCATTATTTCAATACAAAAACAAAAATAATAAAAAAACATCAATATTGAAAATTATTATTAAAAAAATGATTTCTATCTTTGCCTTAAAATAACGTTTATCTATAATGTCATATATTTTAAGTGTTGCATGGAGCACAGAGCATAGGGTTCGGAGTAAAATATTATTTATCAATGCATTACAAAAACGCATCCATGCTCTATGCCCTTTGCTCTATGCATTTTTTATAATAATCTGGACTTTACAGACAAACTATAACTAATTAAAAAATTCCTAATTATGATACAAAGAATTCAATCACTATTTTTGTTATTTGCTGTTATTGCATCCATTCTGACTTTCTTTTTTCCCCTGGCAAGCTTTTGGGCTGAAGAAGGTTCCTACAGATTTTTTATCACAGGTCTACAACCTTTATTTACTGATCTTAGCCCATTCCGCATTAATGCAATTCCTCTCATAATAATTACAGTATTGACAGGATTAACGGCATTAATTGTTATTTTCCTCTACAAAAAAAGAACAATGCAGTTAAGAATACTAAGGTTTGGCATTATGTTTAACATTGTTCTTATATTACTGATATTGTTTTTCTATGTCCCGGCAATTGAAAAGCTCACATCTGTTGATGCTGATTATACATCCGGGATTGGAATATATTTCCCTTTAATATGCCTGGTATTTCTTTTCCTTGCAAACAGGTGGATAAACAAGGATGAAAAATTAATAAGATCTGCTGACAGGCTTAGATAGTTGGCAGGAGCAGTGGCAGGAGCAGGAGCAGTGGCAGTGGCAGTAGCAGTAGCCAATTAATTATCAATTCATAATCCGTAATTCGTAATTAGTTATCAGTTACCTATCCGTAATTCGTAATCCGTAATTCGTAATTAGTTATCAATCATCTTTCTATTTCCATAATCTCAAGATCATAGATCCGCTTTTTTGATATTTTGAATCTAACAAAAGTGATAAATTTATGTAAACCATTCTTGCCAGCGGCTCCCGGGTTAATGTGCAATAGTTTATATTTTTCGTCATTTATCACTTTCAGAATATGCGAATGTCCTGAAATGAAAAGATCCGGTTTCTTATCAATAATTGTATCCCGTATAACTTTTTCATATCTCCCCGGATATCCACCAATATGAACCATATAAACATTTAGCTCTTCACATTTAAATATTTGATGTTTGGGACATATTATTCTTATTTCATGCCCATCAATATTTCCATAAACAGCACGTAAAGTTTTAAATTTCTCAAGGTTTTCAATAACATCAACACCTCCAATATCGCCTGCATGCCATATCTCGTCAACATCCTTAAAGAATGTAAATATTTTTGGATGCAAATAATTATGGGTATCTGAAATAAGTCCTATTTTAATCATATTATTTACTGCATTCCACTACCATGATGTGTTGGGAAATATTCAAATGCAGAATCTCCTGCGCTCCCGAATGTAATTCCTATCTGGATCATTGTTCTTACTGCCATATTATTTTTTATACCAGCTTTCCATTTAATCATACCAATAACACGTTGTGCTTCTTCATTGCAACCTCCTCCAACATTTTCCACAATAATACTATTGGAAACATTACCGGAAGGTTCAATAACAAACTGCAACTTAACGGCACCACTGATGTTTTGTTTAAAAGCTGCCTCGGGATATCTTGTGTTTTTAGCAATAAACTTTGCAAAATTCATCTCTTTTTCCCTGAAAAGCGGTACAGGTAATTTGTCAAGTTTTCCCGTATCATAAATTTTATTACTGGTATCAATTACTTCAGCGGGATATTTTAACTCTGAATATCCTCTTCTTTTCACAATTCTGCTATACTTTTTAATATCAAATTTAACAGGGAAAGACTGCTTAACACTAACAGGATTACTGTTCAGGCTTGCAGGGTACCAAAGAATTTTCGAGAAAAGCCTTAATGCTTCATTATCTAATTCAGGACTAACTGACAAGCTAATAGTTTTTTCAATTACACAAGCCTTTTCATCAACAACAAAATATATAACAACTGTTCCTTCAGTATAATTTTTCAAAGCTTTCTCAGGATAGAGCATCTCAGCATTTATGAATGCTTTCAAACTTTGCTCACCACCATAGCATTTTGCTTCAATAAGGTCCTGTGCAGTAGTGTCAAATACAGCAGTAAAGAATAACAACAGCAATATTGCAAGCTTGACTGGTTTCATGTTTTTTTGTTAAGGAAGATTCTAATGTAAAAGTAGTAAAAAATATCAACCACTAAACTATATATAAAAAAGTTGAGTAAGTTAATTGGGTGAGTGGTTAAGTAGGAAATTTATTCAAAAACATATTACCTTTATGTAAATAATTGATTAATATATAATGTAACTTATTATCAGAGCTCATTAACTCGATTTCAATCCTTGTATCACATCATTAATTAGGATGTATGAGAGAGAAAAGAACATAGTGCCGTGACTAATAAATTATAACTTGACATAAGGTTAATGGATGAAAAGGATAATAATGCAGTATAAATAATTTTTATGTCACATCATTTGCGTGGCCCTAATACAGTTATAATTATGGCATTATTTTATTCTGTTAATCTCTAGGGTGAGCTCAAGTAGGTGCAATTCATTATAACAATGACTATTATTATATAAGTGTTTTTGCAAACTAAATGACAATACAAAATTAAAATGTAAATTAATGAAAAGAGTATTTTTATTATTCATTGTTCAAGCCATGTTCTTTTTGACAATTTTCGGTCAATATATGACTACATGTAACTATGAAAAAGCAGTACCACTTTATAATGGGAATTGTTTACCTGGAGATTGGGTGTGCGTTTTTGAAGATGAATTTAATGGAACACAGATTGATTATAGTAAATGGATGACACATGAAAATGGAGATCGATGTCGCGCAGATTGGCCACATGTTTTTTTAGATAATAATGTATCTGTAAATAATGGTATTTTAAGTTTATTATTTAAAGAACAACCAGGATATTATAACTGTGTTGGTACAACTCAATGGAAACAATACTCCTCCGGAATAATTTATTCAATATCGAGTTTTTTATTTGGTATCTTTGAAGCCGAGATTAAAATACCCAACGGAACAGGATTTCATCCAGCCTTCTGGTTGTATGGATATGGTGGCGAAATAGATGTTTTTGAATTCAATGATGATGAAACTAAACCAGAGTTTTCAACTCATAGATGGCCACAGTCTGTACACCATAGATGCACATATACATATAATGGAGTAGATTATTCTGCAGATTATCACACTTATTCAGTATATTGGGATCCCTATTTTATTGCTTGTTTTATTGATGGTGATTTAAAATTTGTACATTGGTTATGGTATACAGTTTTAGGACAGTCTGGAATTATTTGTCATAATTTACAGGCTTGGCATCAATACCTTTTCAGTAAATCATTTCCATCAACTGTGGATGAACAAAACGTAATTATAAGTTTTCCTGCTCAAGTTGATCACAATCCAAATCCATTACCTCGTGAGTTAAAAGTTAAATATGTAAGAGCTTGGCAATTACAAGAAGACATTTGTATTGATAAAACCATAAACCAGTTTGCTACAAACAATATAAAGGGAAAATCAATTACAGTCGATGGAAATATAACTGTAGGCCCAGGTGGAGATATTACTCTTACTGCTGACAGCTTTATAGTTTTAAAGTCTGCTTTGCATATTCAAACGGGAGCTGCATTCAAAGCAGAAATTAATCCTAATTTATGTATAGAATCTGATCTAAAATCAACTAAGGTTGTGGCGGCAGATCCAAATATAAATTTTTCTCAAATAGACTCGTTAAAAAATATTTCTCAGAATGAACTTATTGCGAATTATTCTGATTTAGTTAGTATTTATCCTAATCCTGCAACTAATATTTTAAATATTTATTCAGAAAAAACAGGGAAATTGCATATATCAGATATATCAGGAAAAGTATTATATTCTACAAAAATATATGACAATATTACTCAAATAGATATGAATACTTATAAAAATGGTTTTTACATTGTTAAACTAATGTTGGACAATAAGGTATATATTGAAAAAATAATAAAACAATAATGAAATGAGAATTATATTAATAAATTTTGTTTTGTGGTTGATTATATTTCCTTCATACGGACAAAATAATGTCAAGATTCGCACGATTGAATTAGGACTTGGAATTAATCATTTGACAAAAAACTCCGAAGCAGATCCGAAAATTGGTTTTGGATTAGCTGTTAAAAAAATATGGTTTTCAGAAAAAAAAATAAATCTGATTTCAGGACTTAATTTTGAGAAAATAAAGTATTTTGATGACTATATTCAATGTGGGCAATACTGTAATTATAAAGATATGAAATTTAATATATATACATTTTCAATTCCTTTTATGTTGAGAGTGAATATGGGTAATACGTATAAAGTAATTATAGAAGCAGGACCCACATTTGAAATAATTCCATTAAAGTATGGTAAAGGAATTGAAGTTACGTATCCCCCAGCAAGCAGCACAACTGAAACAGATATCTCAGGAGATTTCGAACATGATTTTACTGACTTTGGAGCAAATATAGGATTAGGATTTTTGTTTCCAGTAAATAATCTTAAAATTATCATTAGTAGTACCTATCACAATAGTATTACATCTTTGATTCAAATGCAACATGATGAATTAGCAGAATACTTATCTATTAAATTGGGATTTTTAATTAATTATTAACAAAAATGCACTTGAACATTATATAAGGGCTGGCTTAAACAAATTTTAGTTGTGTTAAAAGAGTAGAATTCATAAAAACTTAAAATTATAGACATGAGCAAAGCCAGCAATCACCCAATAGTCAAACCACCGAACTTGAGTAAACGAACAATTTGAGCTTAGAAATAGAGCTTGCAAAGACAAAGTATAAAAAAATTATAATAAATTACTAATCTATGATTATATCTAAAACGAATTGGAACAGCTAATAAATAAATAATCAAACTAGTCGACAATTATTGTATAAAAAAATATTGTTAAATTAAAAATTCAGCCCTATGAAAATTAAAACATTACTTTTAGTGGCTTTTGTCTTCTGTACTTTTACAGTTTTTTCTCAAACTCTTTATGTCCCTGGAGGAACTAGTGGAATTGGAAATGGAGTACACCCCGATAATGTTGGAATCGGAATACAACTTGCACAAGAAAAACTTCATATTGAAGGAGCAATGCGAGGAGCATATAGTAATAATGGTGCAATAAAGGTGAGTACAGGTTTTGGGTACGTTGATATTGGACCCAAGAATTATGATTTTGCTACTTTTTACACTGATAGAGCTAAGTACTATTTTGATAAAGAGATACAAGTAAATACCGGACAAATAGGTAGTGTTAACACTAATCTACATTTAAGGACTGGTGGTACAACCAGGTTAACTATTGGAACCAATGGAGATGCTACCTTTACCGGATCTATTTCTCTTCCTGACAATAAATGGTTAGGCTTTGGAACATTTCAGGAAGGCTATCCAAGGCTGGCTTTACATCACAACGGGACACATGGCTATATTGACTATATGGATAACCTCCATTTTCGAGCAAATTATAACTGGATAAGCGCTTTAACTTTATATGGAAATGGGACTGTTGGTGTTGGCTTTGGCACAACCTATTCAAGTAATGATTATAAAAATCAGGGTTACAAACTTGCTGTAAATGGTGGAATTATTTGTGAGGAAGTCATGGTAATAAATGATGTGCCTGATGCCGATTTTGTTTTTGAAGAAGATTACAATTTACTTTCTATATCTGAATTAGAAACCTTTATTAATGGAAATAAGCATCTTCCTAATATTCCATCAGCTGAACAATTTAAAAAGGAGGGTTATAAAGTTGGTGATATGGATGAAATGCTTCTTCGCAAAATTGAAGAGTTTAGCTTATATCTAATTCAACTTAATAAGCAAGTGGAAGCATTAAAGAAAGAGAATAAGGAGTTAAGAGCAAGTCTTAATCAATAAAATTGAATTGTAAATACTGAAATTCTAATGACCATTAGGAGGTTGTTTGATAACAGATTCTTCCTTATTATCGAAATAATTAACAATATATCCTGATATTTTATCAGCAATCATATTATACCCCATTTCATTAAAGTGGCAACATTTGTCATTGTAAACTGTCCTTTTCTCATTTTTAAACATTAATGTCAAGTCATAATAATTTACTCCTTTCTCAATAAGACCCTTTCCATAATTAACCAATATTGGATATCCTGTTTGTGCTGCGATTTTGTAAGGATGCCTTCCTTGCTCATATGCAAATTCCTGTTCATCTTCTGTTAATGTCTTAGAGTTCTTATAATACTGATTTGGCTGCAAAAAATGAAAATATTCGAATCCCATTGATTCCCCAAGTGCATTAATAAGTATTGATGATCGCTGCCATAATTCTACTTGTTCCATAAAAAACTGAGTAGTATCGGAAAATGTTATTTGAGGTCCGGTTGATTGATAATCGGATTCACTTTGACTAACTGCTTCCCTCAATTCTTGTTCAACTTGAAATTGTGCCGTCTTGTTATTATTGCTTAAAACATTCCATAATAGCAAACCAAAATTACTGTAGAACAAAGGAGTTTCAACGAAAAATTTGTTTAAGTTGTTTTGTTCAATCTCCAATATCAATTGCTTTGACAGGACTAATTGAACCCTATTGTCAAATGATTTCCTTGAATAAATATTCCAATTTCTTGGATAACTTGGAAAAACATTAAATGGCAAATTATCCACAAAAGGCAATACTATTTCATTGAATCCATCAAGGTTTATTACAATATCATAATGAGCACCTAATGAAAGAAAATAATTCAGTGCAATCAATTGCTGCGGTTGTTTATAACCGCCCAAACAAAACTGAATAATATTAAATTCCTTGCCCTTAAAATACTTTGAGTGTTTTAAATTTTCAATTATTTTATTTTTAGAAGTACCAAAAAGGCCTAATGCTACAGAACCTCCCATTAAACATATATTAACTGTATCGGAAGATTCTTGGGTTATTGGGTCTGTACCATGAAAACCAAATCTATTACTACCTGTAAACGGTATACTAACAAAACCCAGGTAAGGGTGTAATACACTGCCACCAAGATATTCGTCTTTTCTATTTTCGTTTTTTTTATCAGATTGGAGGTTTGCTGTCTCCTGATATTCTTGCTGTAGCTCTTTTTTTAACTGTTTTCTTGAAAAGGATTTATTGGAAATTATTGGTGAAATTATATATGGACATAACTCAAGGATGAGAACTATAATTATCATTAAGAATATTGGATATCTTAAGTGTTTTACTATTTTCATACTCATGATGTTAAATGTCAATTTACCAAAGATGTTTAATGTAAGGCACGGTTTAACGTGTTATACATCTTATATTTTTCAGTACAGTTGATTAAAACAAAGTATAAATAAAAGGTGCAATCACTGAACCTTCTGCCAGAATTATTAAGGCACCAAACAGGACCAGGAAAATGATAATTGGAATTAGCCACCTCTTTTTCCTGTGCTTTAGAAAATCCCAGAATTCTGATAAGATTGAAAGTTTTGACATTTTTTATGCTATTTATTAGAACTGTTTTTTATATTTTTCTTTTTCAAAGATACTCTTTGAACGATAGTTCCAGTATGTACTATCTTCTTTATTCCACTTTAATTCTATAAACTGTTTCCCAAACAAACGTGAAATTAATCTAATTGAGGTAAATATCACATAAAAGAAAAGACCTAAGATCACCCGTGTCATAAACCAACCCAGTATTGCTGCAAAAACCATCCACACCCAATAAACGGGTTTAAGTATAATAGGTATAGCTAATCCGACAACAAATAAAATGATCCCAATAATGAGCCATATTTCAAAAGTCTCTTTTTCTTTCCAGAATAAGATTCCTCCAATCATCATTAATATGATGCCTACAAGAATTCCAAATTTCCGAACATCAGTTTTTCCGCTCTTTATGTTTTTAATTTCTTCTATCACAATTAATCTAATTCATATTCATTACGCCAATCAGAATCACTTTTTAAGGATTTTTGTTCTGTTTTATCCAATAAATAATTGCCCATTATTAAATAATCCATTTCAGTTCTCATGAAACAAAGATAGGCATCTTCAGGTGTACAAACAATCGGTTCTCCCCGAACATTGAATGATGTATTCACTATTACCGGACATCCATATTTTTCGTTAAACTCGCTAAGCATCTGATGGTAGCGGGGATTTGTTTTGCTATTCACTGATTGAATCCTTGCGGAATAATCCACATGTGTGATTGCAGGAACTTCTGAGCGAACCACATTCAGTTTTTCCAGTCCAAAATATGAATTTTGTTCCTTCGACATCTTCACTTGCTTGTCTTCTTTAACATCAGCAACAAGCAACATATATGGGCTTTCACGATCAATCTCAAAGTAATCCGAAATATTTTCTGCTCTTACCGATGGGGCAAACGGCCGAAAACTTTCACGATATTTGATCTTTAAGTTCATCGTTTTCTGCATTTCGGGTGATCTGGCGTCGCCTATGATAGTCCTGGAACCTAAGGCTCTTGGTCCAAATTCCATCCGTCCCTGAAACCAGCCGATGACTTTTTTATTTGCAATTAAGTCTGCTATTTTTACCGGAAGTTCAGTGTCTGATAATACTTGATAAGAATATTTATTTTTTTTAAGAAATGATTCAATAATGTCGTTTTTAAATTCGGGGCCAAGATAAGCACCATTCATAAAGTCGGTTTTGTTATCAGCTTCTCTTTGATTACCCAAATACTGATACCATGTAAACAAAGCGCATCCAACTGCACCACCGGCATCACCTGCAGCTGGCTGAATCCAGATGTCATCAAACAAACCGGATCGTAATAGTTTTCCATTGGCAACGCAATTTAATGAAACTCCGCCGGCAAGACAAAGATACTTCATTCCCGTTTCCTTTTTAACATGCTTTGCCATTTTCAAAACTACTTCTTCGGTTACATCCTGGACAGATCGGGCTAAATCCATTTCCTTTTGAGTTAGTTTACTTTCTGGTTTGCGAGGTGGGCCGCCAAAAAGTTTATGGAATTTTGAATTGGTCATTGTCAAACCTGCACAATAATTGAAATAATCCATATTCATCTTAAATGAGCCGTCATCTTTGACGTCAATAAGGTGCTTATAGATTAAGTCTTTGTATTTGGGTTCACCATATGGCGCTAATCCCATCACTTTGTATTCACCAGAATTTACTCTGAACCCTGTATAATAAGTAAAGGCTGAATAAAGCAAACCAAGAGAATGTGGAAACTGAATATCAGCCAGTAAGTCAATTTTATTATCTTTGCCAACACCAAAACTGGATGTTGCCCATTCGCCAACACCATCCATTGTAATAAAGGCTGCTTCCTGAAAAGGTGAAGGAAAGAATGCCGAGGCTGCGTGTGATTCATGATGTTCTGTGAAGATTATTTTTCCAGAAAAATCCAATTCATTTTTAATAAGTTCTTTAATCCAGAGTTTTTTCTTAATCCATAATGGTATTGCCTTTAAAAAAGAGCCAATTCCAAGAGGAGCATAAGCCAAATAGGTTTCCAGTATTCTTTCAAATTTCAAAAATGGTTTTTCGTAGAAAGCTACATAATCAAGTTCTGTACTGTTAATCCCTGCTTCGCTCAAACAATACTGAATCGCATTGGATGGGAAAGAATGATCTTGTTTTTTCCTGGTAAATCGTTCTTCCTGGGCAGCAGCAATTATAATTCCGTCCTTCACCAAACAAGCTGCGCTATCATGGTAGTATGCTGATATCCCTAATATATTCATTGATTCTAATTTCCCTTTATTTCATCTTTTAGAGGCGATCTTATGTTATATAGATGCCTCGATCAAATATGTTTTATATCTTCTGGTTTATGTTTATTGGACAAGCAAAAAATATATCCACATCCGGTCACAAAAAACAACTAAAAACAGCAAAAGTAAACCTTATTTTCAGGTTCAGGTAAATCTACGGTAATTCTATGGTAATTCTTTGGTTTTTTAAGCTTCTTCCTTTCATCCAAACATCCTTGCTTCGATGCTAAATTAATGGCGAAGCGTGGACGCTTCGCCTAACTCCTGATTAAAAGATACAATGGATGTTATATAAATCTTTGAACTTGCAAAGTAAGTAGGTAAGTATGTAGAAAATATTTCTAATTAACCACTCAACTAATCAACTACTTAACCAGAAATCAAATGGGTTTAATTGACGATACCGGCAACCAGCCAACGCTGCCATTAGCAATTCTGATCTCATACCAATCGCCAATATGTTCGATAACAGTAAGCTTTGTTCCCTCATGAATTACAAAGAGATCAATACTGCCTTCATCGGGAGAGCTTTTCACTGTTATGGTTGGGTCAAAAACAATAGCTTCTTTTGTATCTACAGAAGTATTATATTTTTGAAATGAAAAGCTAAAACTGAATATTGTAAAAACAAAGAATATTAAAGCAAACCAAAAAAATGTCTTTTTAATAAAGTAAGAGTTTCCGGCAAAATAGATTGCCAGCATTAA
>JAIOTT010000488.1 GCA_021106655.1 Bacteroidales bacterium | reverse complement strand
TTATAAGTTTGAAAAGTTTGATACATATTTTTATCTGAATGGTAAAGAACTTGCTCAGTACACAGCAAAATATGCTGAAAGGCAGATTGAAAATATAGAAGGGAAGCTGGAGCTAAAGCTGAATGATAAAATTCAATTTATTGTTTTTAATACTCTTTCAGATCTAAAACAAAGTAATCTGGGTCTTGCGAGTGAGGATAGTTACAATACAGGTGGTATTACTCACATTATCGGCCGGAAGGTGTTTTTGTATTTTGATGGGAGCTTTGTAAATTTTGAAAAGCAGATAAATGCCGGTATTGCAAATATTGTTCTCAACCAGATGCTGTACGGGGGGAAGGTTCTTTCACAGATGAAAAATTCAGCTCTGATGGTTTTACCCGACTGGTACTTAAATGGCTTGATAGAATATTTTTCGGATGAGTGGAATACAAATATAGAAAACTTTGTTAAGGACGGAATATTATCAGGTGAGTATGAGAAATTTAACCACCTTACAGGAACTGATGCAGTTTATGTCGGGCATTCAATATGGAAGTTTATTGCGGATAAATACGGGGAATCAAATATTCCCAATATTATTTATATGACTAAAGTCAGTCGTAATGTTGAAAGCGGTTTTTTGTTTGTACTGGGAATTTCATTTAAAAGTCTTATAAAAGAATGGTTGGAGTACTATAAACAAATGTATGAGGAAGCCGGTAAAGCAAGATCATTGCCGGAAGAAGGTAGTGTGCTGAAAAAATACAAATCCTCCAGAGTTTATTCCAGTTTAAAGATCAGCCCTGATGGAAAATATATTGCTTATACAACAAATGAGTTAGGGCAGTATAAAATCTGGCTTTACGACATTGAAAACAATAAACTAAAAAGAATTAAAAAGTCAGGATACAAGCTTGATGAAAAGACAGATTATTCCTACCCATTGCTTGCATGGCATCCTACATCCAAATTATTATCCATAATCGTAGAAAAAAAAGGAGAAATATTATTGTATTATTATACAATCAATAATAAGAAATACAATAAGATTATTCTTCATAATTTTGATAAGATCCTTGATTTTTCATATTCACATAATGCCAAATACTTTGTTTTTTCAGCTGTTCAAAAGGGTCAGTCAGATATTTTTGTTTATAATATTGCAGCTTCTTCTTATACACATATAACCAGGGACACTTATGATGACCTGAATCCATGCTTTATTAATTATTCAAAAGGGATAATTTTCAGTTCAAACCGTATTAATGATACCATTAAACTTGAGCACCGGCCTTCGTTCGGAAAAGCGAATTCAAATTACGACCTTTTCCTTTATGACTATAGTACAAAGAATAGTGTTCTTCGGAGGGTGACTAATACTTCATTATCGAATGAAATTAAGGCTCTTGAATATGGTGAAGGTTATATTAGTTATCTGAGTGATCAAAACGGAATATATAATCGCTATGTTGCTCGTTTTGACAGTACGATCTCCTATATTGATACAACAACACATTACAGGCATTTTACAACTTCTTATCCGATAACGAACTATTCCCGGAATATTCTTGAACATGATATAAGTCCCAAGGCAAAGATGTATGGGGAAATTATTTTTAGTAATGGAAAGTATCATATGTATACAGGCCGACAGGTGCGAAGTGAAAATCTGATTTCCGTTGATTTAACAGACACTGATTATATAAACTTATTGCAAAGTAAACAAGAAGAAATATTAGCTGATACTATTATAGAAGAGGTAAAATTACATCGTAAAAGCAAGAAAAGATTCTCTAATGTTTATCAGAATGATATCAAAACACCTTCAGACACAAACTATAAAATTGATATAAATAATTATTCATTTGATAAGCAAGCGTATTCAAGTATCGATGAAAAGTTATCAGATACTGACAAAACGGGCAAACGTTCACTGGATCGTGAAGACAGGGACAGCTCCGGAGTTTTTGTGATCCCCAAAAGACTGAATTATAATGTTGAGTATTTTATCAATGAGATTGTAACACAAGTTGATTTTACTTTTTTAAATGCAACATACCAACCTTTCACAGGTGGTGGCAGTCCTATCTTTTTAAACCCAGGCTTAAATGGCTTGTTTAAAATTGGAGTAACAGATTTACTGGAGGATTATCGAATAACAGGTGGAGTCAGGTTATCAATAAATCTTGAAAATAATGAATATATTTTAAGTTTTAGTAACCTCAAACATCGTCTTGACAGGGAAATTGTATTTCACAGGCAGTCGATGGAGACGATACAATATTATTCAATTATTAAATTTCGGTCTCATGAATTGTATTATATGCTCAAATGGCCTTTTGATAACGTTATAAGCATCAGAGGTACTGCAATATTAAGAAATGACAGGTCAATCTATTTATCAACAGATGAATTTAACTTAAAACAGCCTGATATAGTTAAAAACTGGGCAGGTGTTAAAGGTGAATTTGTTTATGATGCCAGCAGAAATATTGGTTTAAATCTTTATTATGGAACCAGGTATAAAATTTTTGCAGAATATTATCAACTTATTGGTGAGGAAAATAATAATCTGATTGTGCTTGGTTTTGATTATAGAAAATATATTAAAATACACC
>JAIOTT010000466.1 GCA_021106655.1 Bacteroidales bacterium | reverse complement strand
TCTAAGTTATAACTTTCACCTCTGCCTATTAACTCCTTTAACCCGGAAAAGCGTTTATCGTTAGAAGAAAAATATGACAAATACTCAAGAGACTGTAAAGCTTGCTTATGTATCTTTTTAAAACTGTCGACAGGCTTATTCCATGCGGGGTAAGAAATATCCTCAACAATTTTTTTCTGAGTAATTTCATTGAAGCTCCGTCCTTCACTCTCATTCTGCATCATATTTATGTGAATAGCAAATAATGCATTTGAATATTCTGAAGCAGTAATACTATTATTTACAAGTAAAAGAGGCAACATGATTCCTGCATCATGAAAAACACATAAGGTATTTACAACAGCTCTGTTTTCCGGAGAAAGTTCAATATATGTCTGTTTAACGTAATCCAGAAGGCCATCAGACGTTAAACCTGTCTCGTCATCGCTCAGGAAGAAATTATTTATCGCCTTTTGAACACTCGATACTCCAAGAAATATTAGATTTAATATGTGCGGATTCTCTATAAAGAAATCAAGCATATTATCGACATTAAAAACCTTGCTTTCCTTTTGCCGGGTCAGCTTCATCTGTATAAAAAAGTCAGCCTTCATCAACTCATTAATTGACTCAATAATAGGATCCTTATTTGCTTCAATAAAGTCTTTCTGTATACAAAAGTTTAAATAACTATTTAAAGATGTAACATTTATTTCCCTCATTAAAGAAAGCTCAACCAACAAATGTTGCAACAACCTTTCATTCGTGTGAGAAACCTCATTACCAGCAATTGTCCTGAGTGCAGATTCCCCGTAATAAAGTACATATTCCGGATCTTTCATAACAAGATCGAGGAGTTCGGGATTGAATTTTGTTATATCAGACATAAATATTAATTTTTGTATTCGGCACGAAAGGTGTGATTAGGTGTACAGCATATCTTTTCGATTATCCCGACAAGAGAGCTTGCTCCCCTGGAATTACCAACGTCGACAGATAGCCCATGCTTCACCCTGTTATTTCGGATATACTCTATAGTATTGTAGAGTTGTTTTTCGAGGAAAATTTCTTTTTTCCCGAACTTCTGTGTCCACAGATGCGCTTGTGTTTTCCCTCTCGACGAGGATCGTTTGCCCGACAAGGGAGTATGCTCCCTTGTTGTATGTTCGGCCGCAGTATCTTTTTCCGACAATGGAGCATGCTCCCTTGTTGTACTATCGGACGGAGAGTCTTCTCCCGTCAAGGGAGCATGCTCCCTTGTTGTACCATCGGACGGAGAGTCTTCTCCCGTCAAGGGAGCATGCTCCCTTGTTGTTCGTCCCATAGCTATGTTGCACGCCCTTGCACTCATACTTTTTATTTTTTGTATTATTTTATGGAGCTCTGCTTTTTCACATACCAGCAATATATGCATGTGATCGCCACAGATATTATAGGCAAGAATATTTAGTTTATCCTTTGCTGCAATTTCGGCAATTGTTTCTGTTACTATCAGTTCTTCCTTTTCCGATAACCAAACAGGAGTTCCCAACTTTACATAATTATCAAACATCCGTTGAGAATATCTCGAATTATGCGTAGCACAGGTTACATGCCATGCTCTCTTACCTGACTCTTGAAACAAACTCATTGGTTTTTTTGTGCTTAAAAGAAACTAATTTACGACACCAAGATACAACTTTTCTATTAGGCATGAGCAATTAATACGCACAAAATAAAAGCTACTAAATTAACAAGTTCATACGTCGGGAGTTAATATTGATAAAAGATTATACCTTTGAAAAACAACAAATACTTAAATTCAATACTATGATAAGCTGGAATGATTTTGAAAAAGTTGAAATGAGAACAGGTACAATAATAGAAGCTCAGGATTTTTCTGAAGCAAAAAAACCTGCTTATAAACTCACAATAGATTTTGGAGAGTTTGGAATTAAGAAGTCAAGCGCACAGGTTACTGATTTATATGGGAAAGAAGAACTGCTGAACAGACAAATAATTGCTGTTGTAAACTTTCCTCCAAAACAAATAGGTCCATTTATATCAGAATGTTTGGTGATGGGAGTAATAGAGGGAAATAAGGATGTTGTTTTATTACAGCCTGAGCGTGAAGTAAAAAATGGCGAAAGAATTGCCTGATCTTATTATTTTCCTTTTTCAATATAGCGAAAAGAGATGCTTTCTTTATTAGCAAGCTTCATAGCCGTCATAAATACAAGCCTACCAACATTTTCCATAACTTCAGGGTCAAGGGTTTCCGGCCTGTCCTTACTGGTGTGATAAGTCGGTACGCCTCTCAAAGCATATAAAAAAACTGCAGGGATGCCTGCTTTATGAAAAGGATAATGGTCTGAATTAGATGATGCCCAGCGCCTTTTAACAGGGACATGAACATACTGACTGGTCAGGGTATCAAATAACTCCGCAAACTCTGGAAATGAATTACCACCTACGACCATAATTGCATCGTCACCTGATCCAACCATATCAAGGTTGATCATTGCCTTAATCCTGTTTACCGGAATTACTGAATTTTCAACAAAATATGAAGATCCAAGTAAACCCATCTCCTCTCCGGTAAAAGCGATAAACAGTACTGAGCGCTTTGGTGCTTCCTTCATCAAAGAAAATGCTTCGGAAACTTCCATTACCACTGCTGATCCGGATGCGTTGTCGTTTGCTCCATAAAATACATGATCATTAATGGCACCCAGATGATCTACATGGGCTCCAACAACGATAAACTCATTCTTTAAAACAACATCGCTTCCTTCAATATAACCCAGAATATTCATTGTTTGGCAATCAGTGATCAATTCAGAATTTACCTTAAGATGAATATTATGTTTTAAATTAAAGGAATTGCTCCTTTGCTTCTGCTTCATTTTATGTTTAAGTCCTTCAATATTCTCAGCTGTTCCTTTAAGTAAGTCATCTGCCACTTTTTTACTGATTGTGACAACAGGTATTGATTGATATGTAGATATTGTTCCAATGGGTTTTCCAACAACCAGCAGTGCTGAAGCACCGGCATTTTTAGCCATCTCGGCTTTTCTGCTTATTCTGTATAAACTTCCAAAATCAGAGTCCTTTACAGGGGGTGTACCTCCAAGTATCAAAACCACTTTATCTTTTACATCCAGTTTTTTATAATCATCCCAATTATTCTCTTTAGAAGATATCCCATATCCTGCAAAAACAACATTTATTCTAATATCGCATGAAGAACTCACTCCTGCCGGAAGAAAATCATCCTCAAGTTGATATTTAATTTCAAGAGTATCCTTTCCTGATGGAGATTTCAGCAGCAGCTCAAGTGAGAATTCATTTCCATCAAGGATCATGTTACGGTCAATATTAAATACCTGATAATATGATGAGTCTTTCATCAAAGGAAGAAGTCCAATATCCCTAAAATGATCAGCCACATAGGAAGCAGCTTTGTCAAAGCCCTCATCACAAGTACCTCTTCCCTCACATTCTTTCCCTGCAAGATATTTCACATGATCGAGGCATTCAGTAGCCGTAATGCTTTGCATGGCTTTAATACATTGCGATTTTTGATTAACCTTATCCTGGGCAATAACAAAAGATAAATCGCTAAACAAAACAACAAAACTTAGAATAATAATAATTTTTTTCATTTATTAATATTTTTTATCTCATACAAAAGCTTATCCACATCTTCTTCATTGTTATACATATGAAATGACGCTCTCGTAAAATTCATTCCATTTTCAAAGACAGGACGGACGCGTATCTTTTTTTCCCGTATTAAGTGATAATATACTTCCATACAAGAACTCCCGTTCGTTTTGGCCCCACCAGCCATTTACAGCCTCCAAATGTATAAAAATCTACATTAGAGTCTTTAATTTCAATTGGAATATTTCCAACTGCCTGTGCTCCATCAACAGCAAACCAAATATCGTTTTCTTTGGCTAATTGCCCTATCTCCTTTATCGGAAATATTTGTCCGGTAGTAAATGTAATATGACTAATAAAAATTAATTTTGTTCGCCTGTTAATTAAAGCTTTTATCTTCTCAATATTACCGGAGGCATTTATCAAATCCGGATCAAAAGTTCTGAGGACAACACCATCTCTCTTCATCCTGTTTAGAAGCGGAACTATCACGGCAGGATGTGCATGAGTTGATGTAATAACCTCATCACCTTTTTTTAAAGGAAGTCCGTTAATAATAATATTACAGCCCTCCGTTGTTGAACCAGTAAGAGCAATCTCACTATTATCAATATCATTACTAATAAGTTTTGCACACTTCTTTTTAACAGCTTCCCATTTTTCACCTTTAGTTCCCGGACCAGGATGCATTGCATCATGCTTCATTGCTTTTGACAGCTCATTCAACACTGAGTCAGGGAGAGCACCGTTTCCAGCAGTATTTAGATAGCAAAGATTTTTGGAGTATAAAAAATGCCCACGAACTTCCTCCCACAGTTTATCATCGTCAATATCAGAGAAATTAAAATTTTCCTGATAAGGAAAACTCAAACCTGCTCTACCTAAAAGCAAACTTCCTGCTGCAACACCGGCACTATTTAAAAAATTCCTCCTCTTCATAAAAGAATCATGGATTTATGAAATATTCAGTTTAATTTGCCTGATAAATATATTTTTTATTGAATTAACAACATCTTTATTTATTATCCATTACTTCAATACCTTTCCAATCATCATTAACTCTATTAACCATAAACTGTGCTGAACGTTCAAGATAGAGCCTTACGGTCTTATCATTCGGATTTAATTGGAGAACTTGCTCGAACAACGCTGCAGCCTTTGTAAACTCTTTCTTGAAATAGTGATCCAGACCTGCATCAAAATCTGCTTTGGTCTTTTTCTTAAGTTCAATCAGATTTAATGGATCGCCATCAAAGAACTCATAAATAGCAACAGGTTTTTGCTTACCTTTTACCTGAACTTTACATAAAAAGCGATAGTTATATTCATCAGGCTTTTGAATACCTGCAAGTGTATTTTCAGTAACAACAATTGAAGCTCCAAACATCTTCGACAGACCTTCAACTCTGGAAGCCAGATTAACAGCATCAGAGATAACTGTACCATCCATACGATCTTCATTACCAATAGTTCCCAGCATAAGAGAGCCGGTATGAAGACCCATTCCTATATTTATCGGGAATAAATCATTTTCTGCTCTTTCTTTGTTGTATTTTTTAAGAAGATGCATAGTATCAAGCGAAGCCTTAACGGCATTAACAGGGTCTTTAGGGAAAATCGCCATAACGGCATCACCAATATATTTATCAATAAACCCTTTGTTATCCTTTATTGCCGGGATACATCGACTAAGATAATCATTCAGGAAGTTGAAATTCTCTTCAGGGCTCATACCCTCTGAAATAGCGGTAAATGATCTGATATCAGAAAACAGAACTGTCATCTCCCCTTCCACATGATCACCAAGCTTCACATCAATAATAGATTCTTTTCCAAGGGTTTTCATAAAATCATGGGGAAGAAACCGTCCATAAGACGAGTTGATTTTGTGAAGTTTTAAATGAGTTCTTATACGGGCGATCAATTCGCTTTTCGAAAATGGCTTGGCAATGTAATCATTAGCACCTGAAGAAAAGCCTTCCACCAGGTCAGATATCTGATTCTTAGCTGTAAGCATGATAACAGGCAACTCGCTTGGCATATGATCTTGCCGTATCTTTTTGCACACCTCATATCCCGACATTTTTGGCATCATAATATCCAACAACATCAAATCAAAGCGCTCTCCCTTATCAACCATTTCAAGTGCATCCTCACCATTATAGACCTGGGTTATGGAATATTTTTCAAGGGATAAGTAATTTGCCAGGACCTGTTGATTCACCGGTTCATCATCAACGATCAATATCCTGAATCCGGATTTATCATCATCTGCATTAACAACACTTACAGTTTCATCATCTTCTGAGCGAAGTTTTAATACCATTTCAGGTGCGTCATTAATAACAGCTTTTTCTGTAGATTTAGGCAGGTTAAAAGTAAAAACAGAACCTTTTCCAACTTCCGACTCCACTCTTATTTTCCCTCCATGAAGTTCAATTAATTGTTTACAAACAGATAATCCAAGTCCTGTTCCTCCATACTCTCTTGTTGTCGAAGCATCCACTTGTTCAAATGATTTAAAAATATCCCTTTGCTTTTCCAATGGAATTCCGATTCCTGTATCACTTACGCTTATCTCTATATTCTCACCAATATCTTTTGAATTAATCATAACTATTCCTGAATCAGTAAACTTTATTGCATTTCCAATAAGGTTAAACATGATCTGTTGAAGACGATTCTCATCACCAATAACAGCAAATGTATCAGCTGAAATATCATTATTAACTTTTAGCTCTTTATTCACTATTGAAGGGATACACAACTCAACAACTACATCAACAAGAGATTTCATATCAACCGCTTTTTTTTGAATTTCCAGTTGCTGATTTTTAAGTTTAGAAAAATCAAGCAAATCATTAACAAGAGTTGTCAGTCTTTTGCCGCTTCGAATAATCAATGAAAGATTCCTGTCCGCCTTCTCTCCAAGTTTACCAGCCACACCATCGTACAGCGATTCAGCAATACCGATTATCCCATTTAGAGGAGTTCTAAGTTCATGAGATGTATTGGCTAAAAACTCGTCTTTTAGTTTATCAATATGTTGCAACTTTTCAGTAACACCTTTTTGTGTTGATATCTCATCTTTTTGTTTCGTTACCTCTTGTATTAGTTCATTAAGATCATTGTTTTTATCTTCAATTTCTGTTTTTTGCTTGTTAAGCAGGATATTAGCTTTTTTCTTAACCATCAAATTTCTTACTACTAAAATCACCAACACAAGCATCAAAATAAATCCAACAATCAAAGCATTAGTTTGGAAACTTTTGCGCCCCATTTTCTCATCCTGCAATTCTTTATCCTTCTCCAGTTTTGCAATCTCCATTTGCTTTTTCTCAGACTGATATTTCTCGTCCATTTCGGCTACTGATCTGGCCTTTTCTTCTGAGAAAACACTATCCTTAATTACCACATATTGTTTATAATACTCCAGGGCCTTTGGGGTATTATTCAATTCTTCATATGCTTTTGCCAGTATCTCATAAGAAGATTTTTGCTCCTTTAGAACACCTATTTCCTTTGCAAGATCCAGAGCTCTCTCTGCATAGGATATTGTTTTGTTCAACAACTCTATTTTTCGTACAGAGCTGACATTTCCATATTCTACCTCTTCAAAATGCACTTTGGCCATATTCTCCAAAGTCATTGCTATTTGTTTTCTATCACCAATTTCTTCCGAGATATTAAGACATCTATTAAATGACTCTATAGCCTCACCAAATTTCTTTTGTTTGGAGTATACTCCTCCAATATTTCCATAAACTGAAGCCAGCCCATGCTTAAACCCCTCTTCTTCAAATATTTCAATCGATTTATTATAATAAAACAGAGCGCTATCAAGTTCATTTTTTTCACTATATAAAACACCAAAACCTGTATAACAGCTTCCCATACCACCCGTATGTCCCAGGCGTTTATATTCATTCAGGGATTTTGTATAATACTCTTTAGCCTTATCAGAAAATCCCAGCTCACTAAAGGCTGATCCTATAGCTAAATATATTCCCGGTAATTTATCAACTGAACTTACATTCGGCAGTGTGTCAATTGCAAGAGATTTGAAATAATAATCAAGCGCCTCCTCATACATCCCCTGATAATTATAAACCAGCCCAATTTTGTCATAGCAAAGAGATTTCCCACGATTATCATCAAGTTCTTTGCAAATCACCAAAGCCCTTTGAAAAGACACAATAGCTTCGTCATATCTTGCCTGTGATAAACTATGAGTCCCCATGCTAACAAGTATCTGGTACATATAGCTACTCTTCCTGGGGCTATCATCCTCCAATGTCACCATATCCAGTCCTTTCTGGTAGAGCATTATAGCAGTATCCTTCTTTCCTTTCACTGTATAGACAATACCAATATTCACATACATTGCAGCTGCTCCAAAATTATCATCACTCTCTTTATAAAGATTTAAAGCCTGATGATAAGCCTCCAATGCATCATCATAGGAGCCCATCATTTTAAGATTATTGCCAAGCAAATGATGCATCCTGCCGGATTTGTTAACAAGACCTAAACTTTTATAAATATCAATAGCTTTAAGATAGGTCTCATTTGATTCATGGACCTTCCCTAAAAGAGTTTGTAGATCTGCTATATCTTTAAGTGCCTCAGCCTGAAAATACTTACTCTCAATATTCCCGGCAACTTTTAATGCTTCCTCACAATAATAAATTGCTGAATCAGTCTTTGATGTTCGATATTGACCACCCAGTTTAAGAAAAAGTTTCACCCTCATGGTATCCACTCCGCATTTATCAAGTTCCATATTCAGGCTATCGATAATTCTTTTTTCCACAGCAAATAATTGTGAAGAAAATAATATAAGAAAACAATATAGTAAGCTTTTAATAATTAGAAATTTCATCTTGGTGTTTTAATGTAAGTCTTAAGCTGAATTGCATTTTATCAAAGCTTAAAAGTAAGTTTTTTTACTTGATTACATTAATTTTGTTTACATATTTTAATGTTTATATCCCAACCTACTAAGCTGCAACCCGTAAGCGATAATTCGTCATTTTTTAATACTCAAATTTTCATATTGGTTTGCTCAACCTATATTTTTTATGTATATTTATAGTCTTAAATTACCGTAAATAAAACTAAGTCTATAAACCAAAACTATCAACCATGAAAAAACTTACTTTTTCTCTTTTAATCGCCCTGATAGCAACGGCAAATATTTTTGCCCAGTCACCACAGGCTGTTAATTACCAGGCAGTAGTCAGGGATACTAATGGAGCAGTTATATCCATGCAAAACATTAGTTTAAGAATAAGTATTCTTAGCAGTAATATTGCAGGACCAATTGTTTTTGCTGAAACCCACAATACGACCACCAACAGTTTAGGTCTTGTGAATATTGCAATCGGAACAGGACAAGTTGAAAGTGGTAATTTTTCAACTATTAGCTGGGGTAGCTCAAGCTATTTTTTAAAAACAGAAGCTGATGTAACAGGTGGAACAAATTACATGTTAATGGGAATTTCTCAATTACTTTCAGTGCCATATGCCTTACATTCAAGTTCATTAAGTCTGACAGACGAAAATGGAAATGTTTATGAGATTACAATAGATACTTTGGGAAACATCGTTACAATGATTGATACAATGTGGATATGTGGTAACTCATTAACAGATACCCGTGACGGACAGAGCTACAACACTGTTCTAATTGGCACACAGTGCTGGATGGCTGAAAATCTGGCTTACTTGCCATCTGTTAGTCCTTCAAGTGTTGGTTCAAATACAACTACATATTATTATGTTTATGATTACCAGGGAACAGATGTATCAGCTGCAAAAGCAACAAGCAATTACAATAGTTATGGTGTTTTATATAACTGGCATGCTGCAATGGACGGTTCATCAAGCAGTAATAGTATTCCCAGTGGAGTACAGGGGATATGTCCCTCAGGCTGGCATTTGCCAGGTGATGCTGAATATACTTTACTATCTGATTTCCTTGGAGGATTAAGTGTTGCAGGGGGTAAAATGAAAGAAACCGGAACAACTCACTGGACCTCACCTAATATTGGAGCAACAAACTCAAGCGGCTTTACGACTTTGCCTGGCGGTCGCCGGTACGATTACGATGGCTCGTTCTTTACCCTGGGCAACGTCAGTAACTTTTGGTCTTCCACGGAGTACAGTACCTCAATGGCTTGGAACCATTCCATGGACTACACTAGCACTGATGTGTATCGGGTATACAATAACAAGGGAAACGGTTTTTCAGTACGCTGCATTCAGAATGCAACTCCCTGTACTCCCTTGACTGATCAGCCAGATGCCGGCCCTGATCAAACGCGTGTCACAGCAGACTCAGTGATTCTTGCAGGGAATGTGCCTGTAAATGGCACCGGATTGTGGACCATCATCTCAGGAAATACTGGAATCATAACCAACAACATTCTGGCAACAACAACATTTTTTGGCCAGCCCGGAGAGAGCTATAATTTGGTCTGG
>JAIOTT010000316.1 GCA_021106655.1 Bacteroidales bacterium | reverse complement strand
ATCTTCTGTGGGTTCTTTTATTTTTCCATGTCCTTGATGCCTCAATAGTAACTTCACTGAGCGATATTACCGGAAGAGTATCCCCATCAATAATATATGCAATTACATATACTTTACTACTCTCCTGTCCGGGTGAAATTTTGAAAAGAAAAATAAAAAAAACCAATATAAAAAAAGCTCTTTCCATCTTGAAGGATTTGCCTGAAAAAATCAATAACTATGCCACTCTTAGTTTTGCAATACTCATTTTTTGCAACTTTTCCCTGGCATAATTAAGATTGATTTTCAAAGTCCTGGATTTAGATTCTGATGGGGCTTCAAACATTGCATCAGTCATAATTTCCTCCATAATCGATCTCAGGCCACGGGCTCCCAGCTTAAATTCTACAGATTTCTCGACTATAAAATCAAGAGCCTTATCATCAAATGAGAGTTTGATATTATCCATTTCAAATAATCTTACAAACTGCTTCACTATTGAATTTTTTGGTTCAGTAAGTATTCTCCTGAGAGCGCCTTTATCCAGCGGTCTTAAATATGTTACAATTGGTAAGCGGCCAACTATTTCAGGAATGAGGCCATAGCTCTTAAGATCCTGGGGAGCTACATATTGAATAATATTGTCCTTATCAATCTGTTCTTTATCATTATCGATATTATATCCAATTATGTTTGTTTGCAGCCTTGACCCTATTTTCTTTTCAATCCCGTCAAATGCTCCACCTGAAATAAATAAAATATTCTTAGTATTTATTGGTATCATTTTTTGTTCAGGATGTTTTCTGCCACCTTGAGGCGGAACATTCACGATAGTTCCTTCCAGAAGTTTTAGTAAAGCCTGTTGAACACCCTCACCTGAAACATCCCTGGTTATTGAGGGATTATCACTTTTACGGGCAATTTTATCAATCTCATCAATAAAGACAATACCCTTTTCCGCAGCAGCAACATTATAATCAGCTGACTGAAGTAATCTCGATAAAATGCTTTCCACATCCTCCCCAACATAACCAGCTTCAGTAAGTACAGTAGCATCAGCAATAGCAAAAGGCAGATGCAACATTTTTGCAATTGTTCTTGCAAGTAAGGTTTTCCCTGTACCGGTTTCCCCAACGATAATAATGTTTGATTTTTCAATCTCCACATCTTCTGCCCTGCTTTTTTGATAATGCGTGAGCCTTTTATAATGATTATAAACAGCAACGGCAAGGATCTTCTTTGCTTCGTCCTGTCCGATTACATACTGATCAATATATTTCTTTATTTCAATTGGCTTTAAGAGCTCAATTTCAAGAATATCAGCACTTCTCTCTGAATGCAATTCCTCCTTAACAATCTCCTTTGCCTGTGAAACACAATAATCACAAATATGAGCATTGAGACCCGCGATAAGCATATTAGCATCTTTTTTATCCCTACCACAAAAAGAGCATTTTTCAGAAATCTTTGCCATGATTTATATACTATTTTGTTAAGCCTGTAATAATTTACATCTACAAAGTTAATAATTATCAACAAATTACAACATAATAATACTAATTTGTTTTACGTATATGTAAACATAAAAGTTGCTGATAATTGGAAAATGGAAATCAGGAATTTTACTTTCCTTTACCTTTTGTCAGGATTTCATCAATCATGCCATAATCTTTTGCTTCTTCAGATGTCAACCAGTAATCACGATCAGCATCTTTCCAGATCTTTTTGTAATTCTGTCCGGAATGGGTAGCAATAATCTGATAGAGTTCTTTTTTTAACTTCTGTATCTCTCTTGCAGTTATCTCAATATCCGAAGCCTGACCACTAACACCTCCCATAGGCTGATGAATAAGTATTCTTGAATGCTTAAGTGCTGTTCGTTTTGATTTTGCACCAGCACAAAGTAATATTGCACCCATAGAAGCAGCCATTCCAGTGCAGATAGTAGCAATATCAGGAGAAATATATTGCATGGTATCGTAAATCCCCAGACCTGCATGCACAGATCCCCCGGGTGTATTCAGGTATATTTGAATGTCCTTTTTAGAATCAACTGATTCAAGAAAAAGTAACTGTGCCTGAATAATATTTGCAACATAGTCGTCGATGGGAATTCCAAGGAAAATTATCCTGTCCATCATAAGACGGGAAAAAACATCCATAGTTGCAATGTTAAGTTGCCTCTCTTCAATAATGGTTGGAGAAATATAATTATTCATTAAAGAAGAATATTTATCATACGTAAGACTGCTAATTCCCCGGTGTTTTACTGCGTATTTTTTGAATTCATTTTCATTCATAGCTTTAATTTTTTATGGTTGATGCAATTTTCACAAACTCTTCATATGATATATCTTTCTCACTTATTGTTAAATTTTCTTTAAACAACGATAAAAGCTTATCATCAAAAAGTTTGTCGCTTATCTTTTTAACTTCTTCCTTATTAGCCATCACTGAGTCAACGATGCCTGACAGCCTTTCATCCTCTTCATCTCTATTATCTTCAGGCAATTGAGAAGTAAAGTAGTTTTTTATTTCGGATCTCACATCCCCATCATTCACCTCTATTTTATGATCTTCAACAATCTTACTTTCTATTAAATGCCATCTCATTGATCTGGCAAAGCTGTCATATTGACCCTCTATCTGCTCTTCGGTGATCTTGTCTTCATTATTTTCTTTAAGCCATCTTCTCAGGAAGTCATCCGGAAGAGGAAGGTCAGCAGTTTCAATAAGCTTCTCAATTGCATTATTCATAAATTGCTTTTCACTTTCCTTATCGTAGGCAACAGCTGCATCCTTTTTAATTTGCTCACGAAGTTCAATTTCAGTTTTAATTCCCATATTAGGATATACTTTTGAAAAGAACTCTTCATCAAGATTGGCTAAAGTAATCCTTGTAATTTCTTCAACAGTAAATTGAAAGTCTGACTCGAGCTTTTCCGCTTCTTCTGATTTTATTCCCAGTATCGCAGCCGTCTCTGTTACACTCTCTGTTGCTTTTAAAGGATTGAAAATAATCTTATCAGCTATTTTTAATCCAACAAGCATCTTCCTGACTTCTTCCAGTTTTATATATTCCGGTAAGACTGAAGCTTTATGGCTAATGCCATTTTTAAGAACACTTCCGGCATTGTCTAATTCAACAAACTCGCCGTATAGTCTGTCTTCTTTCTCGCTTACCTCAGGATTCACCGGACTACCATTTCTCTTACGCATATCCTCAAGATAATTATCAACCATCTTGTCTTCAATCTTAATCTTATAATAATCAACGTCAATGCTGTCAGACATTTCCAGGTCAAAGTTTGGTGCAAGCCCAATATCAAAATAAAAATCAAATTCAGTTTGATTTAGAAAATCTACAGCTTTTGTTTTTTCAGCATTCGGCAGTGGATTGCCAAGTATCTTAAGGTCATTATCCTTAATATATGTCGACAATGATTCAGATAGAATACTGTTTATTTTATCCGCCATAACAGCATTCCCATACATCTTTTTCACCATACCAAATGGCACCTTACCCGGACGAAATCCGGGTATATTTGCCTTTCTCTGATAGTCTTTTAATGCAATGTTAACTTCTTTTTCATAATCATCTTTATTTAACTCTATCCTCACAATTGCAGTTAAATCACCTGTACTCTCTTTTGTAATGTTCATCCTGGAAGGGTAATAAATTAATATTCAAAGATTGGCTACTAAATTTTTAAAAAAAAGTGCGGATGAAGGGACTCGAACCCCCACGCCTCTCGGCACTAGATCCTAAGTCTAGCGCGGCTACCAATTACGCCACATCCGCAACTTTATCTTTTTTGGGACTGCAAATTTAGACATTTATTTAATATAAGCAGCATGCCCCAAAAAAAAATAACTAAGAAGAAAGCTACAAACAAAGAAAATAGTTGTAGTAGAAGCTGCTGTGGCGTGAACCGGTCTCATTCTTACAAATCAGTTTTCCTGAAGCTACTTCTCAGATTTCTAAACCTCTTTCTAAGGTTTTCTGAAGATACGTTTCAGGATTCCTTAGAATAATCTCAGGAGATTTAACCTTCAAAGTCAGCATTACAATATTAAATTTCAGGTACTTACCTATTGCAAAACATAGGTCACGCATGTACTTTTGTATGCATAGATTTTAATATAAACAGATAGAAAAATTAAAAATAAATAACACTAAATCTCAAAGCCATGAAAAAAGAATTACTTAAGTCAGTCGCAATTCTTATCATTCTCTTTGGTACTTATAATTACACTGCATCACAGGATATGTTTGGAATTATCAACAGCAATTATGCAGGCACAAACGGAATATCAATCAATCCTGCTTCAATGGTTAACTCCAAATTATGCATGGATATAAATATCGCCACTATTAATCCATCAATTCAAAACAATTATCTATATTTTAATAATGAGGATTATAATGTACCTGCTTTATTTAGTAAGGGTTTTTTAACGGACTCTCAAAGAGCAAAGGGTGATAATAAAGAAGATGTAATGCAAATCTCTGACGATAATAACAAAAGAGATAAGTATTTATATAATAATATTACACTGCAATTACCATCAATAATGCTGGCATACAACAAACATGCATTTGCATTAAATACATCTATCAGAACAGTTTTTTCCATACGTAACATTGCTGATCACGCAGCAACGTTTTTTTACGAAGGAAGTGATTACAAACCACAGCAAGGAATAAACTATGATTTTAAGGATGCAGAAATTACTCAGATGGCATGGTCAGAAATATCATTGAGTTATGCATATTTATTCAGCCAAAATTCACATTCTCAATGGTCAGGTGGAATTAGTCTTAAATATTTATTAGGTCATAATGCAATATTTGCCCGCGGTCATCACAACAATTATATGTTTATAGATGATGCAACATTACAAGTTAATAACCTTGATGCTGAATATGGTTATTCTCCTCCTCCTGTTTGCCCGGAAACAAATGAATTTGGAAAACCGGATAGATTAATCAACGGTCAGGGTGTGGGAATGAATTTAGGAGTAATATATCAGAAAAACATGAAGGGAAACAGAAATACTAATGGTAACGATTTCGAGTGCAACAAACATGAAGATTATTTATATAAGATTGGTCTTTCTTTCATTGATATCGGAGCTATTCGGTTTAATCAGAATGCCCAAACTTTCAAATTTGATAATGTTAGTACCTATTGGGAAGGATTTGATACAACTGAAGTAAAATGTTTTGATCATTTTAATAAGAATCTGAGCTACAAATTCTATGGAGATTCATTAGCTTCACAAGACTCTGATGAATTTTCTATTGCTTTACCTGCTTTTGTCAGCCTTCAGTTTGATTATCAGTTCCGCCCTGGTTTCTACCTAAATACAACTATTATACAAAATCTAAAAGTGGGAAAATATAGCCTTGGTCGTCCTAATTTACTCTCAGTAACTCCAAGATACGAAACATCATGGCTGGAAGTAAGTGTACCAATAATAATGTATAATTATCAATTGCCCTGCGCTGGTCTTGCAGTTCGCATATATGGTGTAACCATAGGAACAGATAAACTCTGTGGATTCGTTGGTATAAGTGATATATACGGTTTGGATTTCTATTGTTCAATTAAAATAGGTTTTGTTAATGGCACCTGCGGAAAAAAATGCCAGAGTTCAAAGATTTCTCTATTAAATTTTAAGAAAAAGAACAATCGCAACCGTTCATCTAAAGCACGTAGTTTCGCTTCCAGATAAGCTTTTTACTTTTTTTATCCCTGATATATCTCACCTCTCAGCCCATTTATAATCAGGGTCTAATCAAGCCCGGGAAATTTTCCCGGGTTTTTTTGTATCCTATTTTCCGCTTTACAACTCAGCTCCTCTGAAGTTTTATAAAGGCATGTTTCATGATTCCTTACAAAAATCTAAGACTTGCTTAACATCTCTTTCAGCTTTCACAACCATTAATTTCAGAGACTTACCTATTGTTTAGTATATCTCCGCCACGCTATCTTTGCATTAAACAAATCAACGGAAAAATTGAAAACAAAACTGTTAAATCTCAAAACCATGAAAAAAGAATTACTTAAGTTAGCTGCAATTCTTATCATTTTCAGTAGTACTTATAATTACGCTGCATCACAGGATATGCTTGGAATTGTTAACAGCAATTATGCAGGTACAAACGGAATATTAATTAATCCTGCTTCAATGGTTAACTCCAAATTATGCATGGATATTAATGTAATAACACTTAATCCTACTCTTCAAAACAATTATCTTTACTTTAATAAGGAGGATTATAATATTTCTTCCTTATTTAATAAGAGTTTTTCATTTAACTCCCAAAGGAATTTAAAGGAGTCGACAGGAGAAGGTGTATCAATATCCGATAATTATGACAAAAAAAATAAATACTTCTATAACAATGTATCAATGCAATTACCATCTATAATGCTGGCATATAACAAACATGCCTTTGCAATTAGTACTTCCGCCAGAACAGCCTTTTCAGTCAATAACATTGCTTATCACGCTGCAAAGTTTTTCTTCGAAGGAAGTGATTACAAGCCACAGCAGGGAATTACATATGAGTTTGAAGATGCACAAATTACTCAGATGTCATGGTCAGAAATATCATTGAGTTATGCATATCTATTCAGCAAAAATGCAGCTTCTCAATGGTCAGCAGGAATAAGTCTTAAATATTTATTAGGTTATGATGCAGTGTTTGCACGGGGTTATCACAACAACTATGTGTTTATAGATGATGAAACGTTGCAAGTTAATAACATGGATGCTGAATATGGTTACTCAATTCCAGTTTGTCCATCGTCCAACGAACCTATACCAGGGGATAAATTATTCAGGGGAAAGGGTGTTGGATTGAATTTAGGTTTGATATATCAGAAAAATATGGAAATAAACCGCAGTAATAAAAAAGATTTCAGCAGCAACAGGCATGAGGATTATTTATATAAAATTGGTCTATCATTAATTGATATTGGCTCTATAAAGTTTAAGCATAATGCTGAAACCTACAGGCTTAATAATGTAAATACCTATTGGGAGGGATTTGATACAACAAACCTAACTTGTGTTCATGATTTTAATAAGATCATGAGTTATAAATTCTATGGGGATTCATTAGCATCAGAAAGTTACGATAAATTTTCAATAGCCTTACCCGCCAGCATAAGCCTTCAGTTTGATTATCAATTCAGCCCAGGATACTATATAAACACAACCATAATCCAGAATCTGAATATAGGCAATTATCAGCTTAGTCGCCCATCATTACTTTCAGTTACTCCCAGGTATGAATCTGCATGGTTTGAAGCCAGCTTACCGGTAAGTATGTATAATTATCAAAATACCAGTGTTGGATTAGCTCTGCGTTTTTATGGTGTAACTATTGGTACTGATAACCTGGGAGGTTTTTTGGGTATTAGTGATGTTTATGGGTTCGATTTTTACTGCTCTGTTAAAATTAGTTTTGTTAATGGCACTTGCGGAAAAAAACGCCAGAGCACAAAGATGTCTCTATTGAGTTTTAAGAAAAAGAACAAACGCTATAAAGCTAAAAGGTCACGTAGTTTCGCTTACGCAAGATAATTATTCTTTCTGTTTAATTAAATCCCTGATATTACTCATCTCTCAGCCCATTTTCAATCAGGGTAAATTCAAGCCCGGGAAATTTTTCCGGGCTTTTTTTTTATCCAAGGGTTTTGTTATTCGATAATTTCCCTAATTTTATTATTCGTAATATTGTTAGCACATGCTAATACTTTAGATAATTATAAATTTTTATACGCAAAATAAAAAAAAGAATAGAACACGGATAACACAGATGCAACAGATGGCTGCGGATCAGTGCATATCCGTCAAATTCGCGTCATTCGTGTTCTATGAGAAAGATGCAATATTAAAAACCCTACATTATAAATGAGTCTTCTTTCATTACAAAACATTTCAGTTGTTTTTAACAACAAACCCGTGATTCGTAATTTCAATATGGACATCAATAGTGGTGATAAAATTGCTATAAAAGGGGATTCAGGGTCAGGAAAATCTACTCTCCTCAGTATAATTCTGGGTTTAAAAATTCCTGATGAAGGACAGCTTGTTTTTAATGGCAATACAGTTAATAGTTCAAATATTAGTGATTTAAGAAACAGTATCTCATGGTTACCACAAAATGTCAGTATATCTGTTGAGGGTGTTTTTGATTTCATCATGCTTCCATTTTCTTACAAACAAAACAGATCAATCAGCCCGACGAAAGAGCAGGTCAATGTTCTAATAAAAAAATTTCGACTTGATCAGGATATATATACAAGAAAGATGAGTGAAATATCAATTGGAGAAAAACAGCGTTTGCTAATGATACGTGGCTTATTACTAAATAGACCAATATTAGTTCTTGACGAACCAACTGCCGCTTTAGACTCCAGGGTAAAAACAGTAATAATCAACTTTTTATTTAAAGACCCTGGCCTTACAATAATCTCTGCCTCACACGATCAGGATTGGTTAGATAACTGCAATAAAGTGTTTGAATTTAATAAATAGATAATGGAAATAAAAGATATTAGTTGGGTAGACCTTTTTTTAGGTTATACATTACTTATTATACCCCTTGCAATTTTTTGGTATTACAAATCAGGCCTGGTGCTTAATACAATCATTTCAGTATTGCGAATGACAATACAGTTGTTCCTTGTCGGATTATATCTGAAATATCTTTTCGAGTTAAATAATGCATGGGTAAATGTTGGATGGGTGCTGATAATGATAATAATATCAACAATAACCACAATTAGAAAAAGCGAACTAAGTTTTCGTATGCTTGCTTTACCAGTGGCAATAGGGTCAATTATAGCACTTTTTATAGTTAACATATTTTTCCTGGCAGTTATTCTAAGATTGGAAAACATATTTGATGCAAGATATTTTATTGCTATTACGGGTCTAATAATGGGGAATATGATGGAGAGAAATATTATTGTTCTAAGTTCTTTTTATACCAATTTATCGAGAAACTCCCTGGAATATAATTATGCAATAGCGTCCGGAGCGAATAAAAGAGAAGCAGTGATACCTTTTATGCGTGAAGCTCTAAAATTAGCTTTTAACCCGGTAATTGCAAAAATGACAATAATGGGACTAATAGCTTTACCGGGAACAATGACAGGACAAATTCTGGGAGGAAGCAGCCCTGAAATTGCAATAAAATACCAGATCGTTCTGATGCTTATGGTATTTATTGCATCAATGATAACAGTTGTTGTAACAGTTGCTTTTGCGAACAAAAAAGCATTTGA
>JAIOTT010000359.1 GCA_021106655.1 Bacteroidales bacterium | reverse complement strand
ACATTAATATCATATCCAAGGCTGTCGGGCATATCAATTCTTTTATTCATAAAAGATTTATTGGATGGTGGATAGAAGACATATTCTCCAAACCCAAAATTTTCAAGTCTGAAAGAGGAAGGATTCAGATGGTTATCGAGTTTTTCACGAATTTCAACTCTTTTAGCAGGTGCAGTAGCTACTGTTGAGTCATTCTCAAACCGAATAGTGTATGGCAGGACGTCATTCACTGATACAAATCGACTATCTCCATATCCTTCCGGTCCTATAATATCATTTGGATCACATGCTTGTACAATCCTCATACATATTGCTATTTCAGTCAGACAAGAGATTCCTGATATAAGATCAATACATCCCAGACTGCTAGCATATCGATTTTGGCCTCCCAAGCAGCCATAAATACCTAAACCGCAATTGATAATTCCCAATCCAGCTCCTACGGCAGCACCAATTGGCCCAAGAAAGCCTCCTGCAGCTACCAGTGGAGCTGCAGTTACTACACAGCCCAATATAGAAAAAGAACACCCTATTGGTGCATAATCATCAGAACAATTTTTATCTATAACCCAAAATGTAGTACATTTAGGATCTGGCTCAGGCATTTGAGGAAGTTCGCCATCTTCAGGGTTTAACTCATCTTGTATACGTTCTAATGCTTCATTCAATTCGTCAAGAGTATAGCCATTATCACCACTTGAGCCACTTGAGCCATCAGTGGCAGGGAACATATCCTGTCCGGGAGGCCCTCCGGGTCCACCTGGAGTATACGGATATCCGGGGAGGATAGATCCGCCATCACCACCATCACCACCGTCACCACCATAGCCACCCTGGCCACCTCCACCTGCCATACCACCGGGACCACCTTGTCCGCCTTGAGCACCGCCCTGATTAAGTCCGCCAGTACCACCTTTGCCACCTTTACCACCCTGGCCACCATTTTGACTATATCCACCTGTTCCACCAGGACCACCAATACCACCTTCACCGGGTGGTGTAATATCCAGGCCAAACATCTGTGCTATCCTCCAATCTATTCCATCACCTCCTTCACCTCCCATGCCGCCTTTACCCGGAGGAATAATACCATCCCCCGGCCCTCCCGGTCCACCAGGACTACCGGGCTCACCAAGAGTACCGCACACTCCCGGAACACCATTTTCACCTATTATGGGGACATGTGCAGTAAAGTTTAACATAAGAGTATCTCCACCCTCCACAGATAGAGAAAAAACACCATCATATAAAACATTTGCATTAGTAAAATCAGAAAGATCCAACAGAAACTTTGATGGATCAAAGTTATTTATACTCCCCTGGGCAATTGCTATTGGCCAGCTATTGTCCACAGCAGGATACCAGCCCGGCAGCCTGGCATTTGTATTAATACAACTAAGAGAAATAATTTTTATTAAAAAAGGATTCGCCGGAGTGGCCATTATATCAATATCTCCACTTGCTATTATAAGATCCCACCCATGAATTCCGCCGGCACTACCGTCATAATCATTAATTTGCCATAAGTAACTCTCTCCGGAATTAAATTCCACATTTATATAATTAGATGTACCTGTGTTTATTCCCGGACTATATGTATGTTCATCAAAACCTGCTTCAATTTCTTCAGCTGAAGGTATACCTTCTAAACACATCTCACAATCTAAATCTACTCCTATTGTATCTGAAGCCTTAATAATTCCTGCTGATATATAATTATTTATAATGGTATCCATAAAGGTTTCCTGATCGTTGAATAAATATAAAAGTTCAGGATATTGATCAATGCCAAATGTAACAGGATCATCAACAGCCATTTTCCTGTATCCCTCACTAAAAGCCAGGTGAAGCTGTACAAACTGCTCAGTACTATATGGATGGAGACTACCAAGCAGTGGAAATACACTTGATTCAAATTTTCCAAGCGTTAAGGCAATAAAATAAACATCTCCAACCTTCATATCTTTCCCATAATATGGAACATGCCTATAATTACCATTATCTATCCAATCATCAATTATTACCCCATACTCCGTTAATATATTTGTATTAAACTCACTCCTTTTGACAATATTCCCATATGTATCCATTTTTTTTACATCTATTGTCTTTGGGAATACAAATTCTCCTTTAAAAAATGGGATGTCAATATTTCCATTATTTTCATAATAAAATAAAAAGGTATTATAGGTGCCATATGTCAAAAAACGTGGGAATGTGTACTTAATATCCAATCGATGGCCGCTGGATTGAACAACCACTAATCCATTACTGAGAATACACTCACTACTATCAGGATTTGTAGCCTCAACATTATATGAACCCAGGGGAACTGATCCACAATCCCAAAGAAGCTCAACCTCCATGCTTGAAGTATAGTTTATGATAGTTGCACTACTTACCTCATTCCCGCTTCCGTCAGTAATAATAAAGTCTGTATTATTTCTGAAACCAGCACCATATAAAGAAGTAGTAACTTTGCCCTGTCCAATAGTATCAGGGTCGAGGCCAAGAATTGAAAAAGGAAGTGCCTCAACATTAATAGTGATATCTTGTTGACCGGAATAAACATATTGAGTAGTTATTAAGAGGTAATAAGTACCGGCCTGCGTAAATGGTATTAATAACTGCTGATCAGGACTCTGATTATTATTATGAATACACTCATAATTATAAGTTGTTGGTATGCTTTCGTAGGATGCATAAATTTCATTCGCACCAATACCCATATTGCTGGTCAAACTAACTAATAAATCAAGATTTGCTCCAACAACTATCTTATAATAAACCATATCGCCATAATTAAGGCTTCTCACATAATTTATATCAAGTAATAATTCTCTAATACTAATGTTGACAGTATCGGGTGTAACAAAAGTATTATTGTTAATATCAGATTCAATAATAGTATTAGTAACATTTGTTTTCCCTATACCATGGTAATTACCAGGCATTACGCCCGGAGCCATAGCATAAATATTATCCATAAGTGAATCTCCGGGATTAAGATCAATATTCTTATCTATTGTCCCTACCAGCTTATCCGTTAATACATTAAAAGTAGTATCGAATGAAAGATACATAGCATCCTTCACACTTCCCTGGGCCGGATTGTTACCAATATTTTTAATTTTATAAGATATGTTGACATTATTACCGGGCTCCATACTATCAGGGAGTATAATGTCACTAATAATAATATCTGAAGGATCAGGGATATTTATCTGAATGATATTTTCGGCATAAAGATTATTTTCAGTGCTATTATTCTCATAAACTTTCTCATAATAATCTGTAATAAATACGAGATAAAAAATCCCCGAGGCATTAAGCGGTAAATTAACACTAACAGTATCAGTATAAAAATCACCTGTGGCTAATGCGCTACTTCTTTTATATGTCCCCAGTGTAAATGTATTTTTCCCGGTAGGATCAGTTCGTAAAAGAATTTTATCATGCCAATTAGATTCAAAAGTGTCTCCTGCTCCCTTATTTATTACAGTATATGTAATATCTACAATTTGTCCTGCAAAAAAAGTTGACGAAGGAATGATCAGGGTATCCACAGCAAGGTCAGGAGGAGGCAAATAGGTTACATATAAAGGAATATATGCAAAATTATTTCCCCTGATAGTATCACCTGTCACTCCCATATTATAGTTCATCAAATATGTATTTAACAAAATATAATAGTCACCGTGTATATCTTTAGGAATGTTAAGTGATTTATTTTGGGAATAATTTTCTCCAGGCAAAACAGGCCCATCGTTAAAAAAGCTATATCCCAACAAAATATCTTCAATATCTAAGATTGTATCCAACGAGAGGTAATATTTATCATTCCAGGGTAGTGAGATAGTCTTTTTGCTTCCAATATTCTGTAGCTCCCAATTCAATAAAACAGTACCTCCTGATAAAATTGAATCAGTTCCACTAAAGCTTATAACTGCAAGATCAGGAAAGTTAAGATCCGGTAAAATTGTTATTCGCTTACATAATGGCAGCAACGTATCAATCCCGATCTCATTATTAAACTCCCGGTCGTATTCAAACACTACATTTTTATAATCCGTTTTAACTGATATAGAAGCATCTCCTATCCAGTGTTCTAACATGCTAACATACAATGAATCTACATAAACCTGTGATGTATCAAGAGCAACTGTATGGGATTTGTTTTTCAAAGGATACCGTCCCAAACTACATGTTGAATCCAGATGTAAATAGACAAAATCCTTCCAATTTGCTGGTGCCTCGGCAAATCCCTGATTTTTAACAGACCACTTAATAAGTAATGAATTGTCAACATAAAAAGTATCAGGTGCTTCAATTATTATTGGAACAAGGTCGGGATATGGTGATAAATTAATCCTGAAGGTTGAAACAGAGCGGCCAATATTATTAGTATCCATAGCGTACTCATATACCTTCATAGTATAATCGGTATAAACATACAAATAATAATCTCCGGATATACCATCAGGTATTTCTGCAGTAAGGGACTTGGTGTATGTAGAATCAGGTAATAATGGATTATTAGTGCTTCGTTTAATAGTAATTTCTTTTAAAGCAATGGAGTAGTTTAAATTAAAGGTATCTATTTCTGAAATGAATATTTTGTCTTCCCATATTCTTTCCCTGGTAGCATTTACCCCAATATTTTTAACTGTATACCTAATATTGATATTTGTTGCTGACCAAGCAGTATCATCCTTAGCAATACTATCAATAATAAGATCAGCAGCAGGGCTTGGTATTATTTCCAATGGCAGATAATTTGTGTTATTCCCTTCAGTCATCTCATCAACCTTAAAACGAAAATCAGTAACACTAAAAAGAAAATAATTGCCATACATATTATATGGGATATATGTCTTAATTGTTTTTGTATATGTACTATCTACCTTGAGAAAATCCGGAATAGAATCCCATGCATTAAGATTTGCGCAACTATATGGTAAAGAAAAACTATCTGATCGGAGTGTTACAATAGCTGATGACAAAAGCTTATTCCCATGCCATGTCCCATAAGGATCGTGATAACCTCCTGCCAGAATAGAATCAGTCGATAATATCATACCATCATACCAGCAATGTTGTTTAAATTTACAGCCTTGAAGATTAATTGTGTTAATTTTATCACCAATAGCCGAAGCGTTACCAACATTTTTTATTGTATATGTAACATTAATTGTATCATCTGCAAAAACACTCAAAGGGGCACCCATAGAAGTAACAATAAGATCAGATTTCGGAAGTGCATTGATAAGGATCAATTGTGAGCTCCAGTCTGATGAATAATTATTTGTATCAGTTAGCTCAAGCACTTTAGTCGTAGCATCGGCCAATACCAACACATAAAAATATCCAACCAAATTAGCAGGCAATGTAAAATCCACAGTCTGAATATAACTTTGAGCACTATCAAGAAAAGTAAGATTACTTGATGATCCAATTTTTCTCCATGATTGTGGTATTTCAAGCGGATTAAATGAAAAACTTGTATCAGAGATCAGGTAAACATTATCTTTCCATTCCTGGTTAAGTGTGCTGCCATCACCAATATTTTTAACTCTCCATTTCACGGTTATCTGCTGGCCTGCTTCAACACTTGCAGGTGCTTCCACACTGTCAGCTACCAGGTCAGGTAATTTTCTTAATTCAAAAGATTGTATTGGGCCGGGAACCTGGTAACATTGGTTTAAACTTATTACCTGCCAATAAAATGGCACTCCATAATCCAACCAGAGAGTGAAATAGTCAATAATAAGATTATAACTAATTTCATAGATAATCCTTGAAAACAGTGGTTCTAAAGTTGTATCAGCCCAAAATTTTATTTCATATGAATCGGCATTGGTAGCAGGAAACCATGAAAAATGCAGTGGTAAAACCTGGTTAGTTGCACCGTTGGCAGGGAACATATCTCCTATAGCACTTAATTGTTTGTTAAATATTGATACAATAACACTGTCGGATGTACTATATCCTTCTTCGCTAACAAGCAAATGATAGATAGTATTTGTATCGGGGCTAACTATTGGTTCGCTCAAGGAAGAAATAAAACCCGATGGGTTAGAAGTCCATGAATAAGTGTAATTCCCAAACCCTCCGGTAACACTATTAATAAGCTGTAATGAACTATCAAGACATATAGAAGTTTCACTTACATTGATAGCTACACTTAAAAACTCCACAAGAAATCCATTTGTATAGCTTACTCCAATACTATTTGCGGCAGTATCAGTTATTTCACAATTAGCTTCAAAATTCAGGTTTATTAAATCTCCATGATACTTAAACTTTAGATCTACTAGTTTGCCCTGTGCGATGTCAACACCATTCAAATCAAACCATGATATTGCAAGAATTCCATTGTTTGCATGAGCAAATGGCTGGCCATTGATCAGCAATTCATTATTCCAGTTCATAGCGTGGCTCCAGTCAAACTTTTGTTGATCATAACTAATAAATAAGGTAATTGATCCAACATTAGCAAAATTTGTCACCCTCATAGGAACAACAACATAGTCGCCCTCACTTGCCCAAACAGTATCAATAGAAATAGTTTGAGAAAAAACATTTGATGAAATAATTATAGATATAATAATCAGAGAAATTAATTTTTTCATGGTAATATCTTTTATATTGTTATTATTCATATTAATCTTTTTCCACATCTGATATAATTCCTTTACTGTTTAAGATTCATAATTCTTGTTTTAACAAAAGTGGAGGTTAAGCCATCGACTTCAATTTTATATAGATATACTCCTGCTGTCAGACTTGCTCCGTCAAATATGACTTCATATACACCGGCGCTCTGATCAGTATTAACAAGTGATTTTACTTTTTCACCAAGAAGATTATATATACTCAGATCAACCCTTCCCTGTTCAGGCAAACAATAGGAAATAGTTGTTTTTGAAGAATATGGATTTGGGAAATTCTGACTTAAATAATAGGATGTATTCATTTCTCCGGTACTCAAATAAGGGATCTTTAATTTTACCCCTTCAATAACAGTTGCCCATGGGTCCGAAATTTCACTTTCGTAACCCAAAGAGAAATCAAGTTCTTCATCAGTAACTGAAGGATTTATCTCAGCATTTATTAATATTAATGCTTCGTCCTTCATAAATAATAATGCTTCAGTATCACTCCAGGCAATTCTGATCTCTCCATCTTTAATAGTATAATAAAGATCATCATCCTTAAAATAAATGCTGTTCACTGTAATCAACTCATTTGGGTAATTAATAACAAGTGTTATCGATCCTATCGTATGATCATTTAGGAGTTTTAATGGTATTTCAATATCCTTACCCGGAGCTATCTTTCTTTGTCCATCAATTATCAGTTCAACTAAAGGCTCCTTTCTGATCGATGATGGAATAAAAGAACCATTCACATCACCATAACATAATCCGTTAAAATTATATGTTGTATTTTGATATAGATTGATTATTTCGTTATCAAATGCCCAATCGCCTGCAGCAAATGAATTCACCATTCCAACAAACCTTAGCATCACGAGCAAGGCATCAGCACTGCTGACATAGTTATTATCATTTACATCAGCAGCTACAAGATTTAGTCCTGTAAGAGGATTGAGGTAAACAACATGTCGTTGTATGGCCAGTGCATCAGTTGCATTAGCACCTCCCCATGGTTTTGTTGTTATGCATTCCAGCTGATATTCATCATAAACAATATCGTTAAACAAATAATCTCCCAAAGCATCAGTAAAAAGAGAATCTACCAGGTCGCCTTCTGGAGTCTTAAGATAAATAGCAACATTATTAAGGGGAGATTCTGCAATGTTTTTATACGTTAATCTTCCATCAAGGTCAAATATTGGAAGTACTTTAACAAACACAGTATCAATAGCAGTACAACCTTCGATATTTGTATAGGCGTAAGTGATAATATGAATTCCTGAACCAGCAAGTGCGGGATCAAAAATATTTGCTGTCACTCCCGGCCCTGAAAATACTCCTCCCGGCGGACTTCCTGTGATCGTTACAGATGGGTCATTAATTATATAAACACTATCCAATCCTGTTAAACTAACAACAGGAACAGGATTTACAGTAACATTTATAGTATCTGATTTAAAACAGACATCAATATATGCTGTTACATAATAGGTTCCTGTTACCAAAGCATTGAAAGTCTGAGCAGTTGATCCGTTTTGCCAGATATAATCATTGAAGCCACTGTTTGCTTCAAGTAACAGACTGCCACAAACTGTTGTGTCATTACCCAATTCCAGAACCTGGTTTATATTGTTCCTGACATCAAGAGTACAAGGAATAATAACGGTATCCGATACCGGATCATTAGATGTAATTATAATATTTGAAGTATAAATATCTTCAGTTAATCCATGTGAATTAAATTGTACATATATCGTGTTAGTGTTTCCGCCAGAAACAACTCCTCCCTGAGACGATATAGTAATCCAGCTTGTTGAATCAGGAAATTGATAAATCAAATCCCCCTGACCGGAATTAATTATATATAAAGCTTCGGTTTCAACACCATTACAATTATCAATAACAATATCAAAAGTATCGGGATTGATATTGATAACAGGTGGTCCAATTCCTACACCTGCGAGAGGAATATTCACATTAATATCATTACTGGTAATGAACAATGTATCAAAAAAGCTCCCCTGGGCTGATGGTGTAAAATCAATATTAATTTGTGCTGACCCAAAGGGTAATATTTGTATAGGCCCGGCAGAAGCAGAAAACTCCGTTGTCAAAGTATTAATTGCAGTGATCTTAAGAGTATCACAGCCATCATTATTTATGATAAGAGGTAGAGATTTCGTTACGTTTTCAATCACATTTCCGAAATGCATTAAATAATTTGATAGTGTGATAACAGGCTCCCCGTCGATTGTCAGAGAGCATGGCACACTTATGTCATTATTATTTGGATCATTAGATAGAATATGTAGTGTGGCTGAATACAATCCGCTTTGATTTCCTGCTGTTCTGAATTTCACATTAATAAGCGATGAATCACCGAGAGCTACAGTACCATTATCCGGAATAATATCTATCCAGTTCAATCCCGAATAGCCTGTAATTGTATATTCAAGGTCAACCACACCGCTGTTATAAATTTTTAAAGTCTCAGTTATAGAATCGTTACAACTAAAAATTGTAACATCTATTAATACCGGATCAATTGAAATTACCGGCACACCACCACCAATTCCTGACAAACATACTTTCTCATCAATCCCTAAGCCAATAAGATATAATGTATCAATATAGTTGCCCGAACTTGGCGGGCTAAAAGTGATAAGCAAGTCCGCAGTATCATAAGGGATAATTACCAGGCTACTTTCATTTACCTGGAATTCAACGGTAGAAGTAAAAATGTTGTTAAGAAATAAGGTATCACAGCATGTATTATATATGACAAGAGTGTCAGTGGCACTTGTATTTGTAATAATACTGTCGAAAGCAATACAGGAGGCAGAAAAAGACATTGATGGTGAAACATTGATGTTCATTTCACAAGGCTTTAACACAAATGGATTAGAAGGGTCATTTGACGACAATAAGATCTGGTCAATATAAGTTCCGGCTAACATCCCTTTGGCATTAAACTCAATATTAATAATAGTTGAATCACCCGGTAGTACTGTTCCTGCTTTTTGTGATACGTTTATCCACGGAATTCCATTTATAATCAATTCAACCCTGTTCAACTGAGTTCCGTATCCAGGATTAACTGCTAAGCTATTATCAACAATAACTGTTACAATTCCGTCTGCAAGTATTGAAGCTGCATTTACCCCAATGAAATAGTATTGTTCTGTTGCAGTATGAGTAGTTGGATTAATAACATCAATCTCTGTTCCATCAACAAATATCGTTGCATATTCAGTTGCAGCATTATAATCACCATTTATATAAACGATTATTAAAACAGTATCTGCTTCATTAATAAGGTTAGAAAAAATATGAGTTGTATTTTGTCCGGAAGATGTATAATAAATATCACTAACAGAATCATAGCTAAATCCATATTGGCCAGAAAATTCATAGCTTAATGTTCCGAGTCCTGTGTTTTTTATCTCCAGAGGTAATGAGATTGAATCATTACATTGCGAAATTACAACATTAAAAGAATCAGGGTCTATTTCAAGTACAGAGTTATATACCCCAAAGCCTGACAAACATATACTTGTATCACCTGCATTTGAATATAAGTACATTGTGTCGTAAAAGTCGCCAATGGCATCAGGAGTAAATGATACAATAAGATTTCCTGTATCTCCGGGATATACATAAATACCATTCGTATCAGGGCTAAAGAGGGTTGTTGAATTTGTGATATTAGTAATTTCCAGGGGAAAAGTTCCAAGGTTATATATAAATAAAGTGTTAGTATTTGTAGCTCCTATCATGGCAGTATCCATATCTAAACAATTCCCGGATAACGTCATCATTGGAGTACCTGTAACAAAGACTGTTGCAGCAATTCTATCACTTGTACAAACTCCCATTGTTTCATAATGCACCGCACCATTCCATATTCTACTTGGATAATTTAAGCCAAAATATGCCTGAAACAGGGCTCCGCCGGAAATAAGTAAATTATCATCACTATAGGAAGTACTGCCATAGTTACACATAACAGAATAAGAATTGCTACAATAAATATAAAAACCATATGTAGAGTTTGCCGGAACACTTAATCCATCAATATCAATAAAAGTAGGATTATGGGCACCTGCTCCTGTAATAGATATCGAAGAGATACGTGTCCAGTCATCTATTCTATTCTGATAACCATTATATACCCCATCCCTGTAGTAAATTTCGAGATCATAAATGATAGTTCCGGCTAAATGAATAACAAAACCATTTATTACAACATTATTTTTCGCACCCACATTAAACATAAATCCATTACCATTAGTGTTTCCGGAAAAAATGGTTGAAAGAGTGTCAAAAACACCATTGCTGGCATCTGCATAAAACATTGTTGTATCCCATAAAACAGGTGTAGTAAATGATAATCCTCCTGTAATAGGTACATTTGAATTTGTATCGGCATACCAAAGGACAGGAAAGTTCGAAACCGCAGTTAATATTGCTGAATCTCCTGCCGGAATAGTCACATCAGCAATGACAGGGTCAGGAGGAATATATCCTGAATAAACTTCTTTTCTCAAGCTATCATTTTCATGGTGCATATCACCGGCAAGGTCAACATAGGAAAGTATTATAAACACAGAATCTGATGATACAACTGATAAGTCGGCCGGGGTAGAAAATGTGTGAACAATAGTATCACCGGACGCAATAGTGCGGTTTTCCGGTTCTGAAACTACTGAACTGCTTCCCTCTACAGTATAAGAAGCAATAATTCCTCCATTAATAGGATTTGCTCCAAGATTTCTTAAAACTACACTTACAATCTCAGCTCCCATGCCACAAGCATTTTCCGGTTTTAATATTTCTGTAACAGCAATTTCTGTTGATGGAGGTGTAAATTCATCCGCCCCAATATCAGGGCTGATTGTATTCCTTACATCACCATCAATATCATCAGAAACGATATTAATATAAGTTGCTTTCCCATTAAGATCAACTGTAAACACATGTAAGTCAGTATCTGAAATATACCATGGGTTTTCTGATATAGAATGTACATCCTGACCGGTGGCAGTTTGCCATGCAGTAAGATCATCAAGATTATTATCATAGCTTGCCAGAGTACTGCCACTTGAATATATATCATTATAATCACTTGTAATACTTGTACCTTCCGGATCACAGTATATAGCATATCCATATGCATTATTTGCAAAGATGTTATTATACATCTCAATATTAGTGGAATAAGAATATATTCTCATTGCATAACTATAACTGAAGTTACCAACTACATTTACACTATTATGTATGAACTGCTGATATGAACATTGGTCTATCAACATTCCTTCTGAATAATTATCTGCAATTATTGCAATAAAATTGTTTGCTATTAGACCCTTCAAAGTAAAAGTTCCATAGCATGATGAAAGAAATATACCTGTACCGCCACCTATTTCCGTCAGTATTATTTTGTTTTTCTGTATACTAAGATTATCATTATTATTATAACAATAGATTCCATTATAATAATTGTAACTTGAATTACTAGAAATATAGTTCTCATCAATAACAGGCGCATTTAGTTCCTCGACACGGATGGCTCCCATGTATTGATCGAGAAAAATATTATTTCCAATAATTATACCTTTTGTCTGTTCAAAAAAGTCAAAATACAATCCGTACGATCCATATTGGAAAAGATTATTATCAAAAGTATTATCAGAATTTTCTGACCCTCCATTAGAATAAACAACAGCAATATTAGCAGCAGACCCGACCATTAATCCTGATGCACCAATTAATCTGTTGTTAATAAAATCATTGTTTGCTGCATTGATAAACACAATTACCCTGGAATAATCTGTTCCTGTTGCTGAAATTGTAATATGTTGAAACCTAACATATTCAGCTCCGGATAAAGAGATCACGTAATTATCTGCAGCGTTAGGAGAATATGCAAGGTTCACGCATGAACTATCCATAAGTGTTGATTGAAAA
>JAIOTT010000095.1 GCA_021106655.1 Bacteroidales bacterium | reverse complement strand
TTGTTAAAACCGTTTTTCCAGTTTTTGATAACTTTAGAACTAACCCAATCTCTATCAAATATTTCTTCCATCATTTAGAATATTTTGCCAAATTATTATTTACCCTACTCAACTCACTTACCTACTTACTTACTCACCTACTTAACTGATTATTCCCTTCCACTTACCTTTCATAGTCTTACTATCTAAAGCTGATTGCAACAGCAAAAAATACTCCTCCCTCCTAATCTCCCTTGCTCCCATTCTGACAAGATGAGAGGTTTTCACCTGAGCATCAATAAAGTCAAAGTTCCATAGCTTTAGTTTTTCTACAAGGTAGTACAAAGCAACTTTTGAAGCATCCGTTTTCAAATGAAACATCGACTCTCCAAAAAATGCTTTTCCAAGCGACAGGCCATATAAACCACCAACAAGTTCATCATCAAGGTAAGCTTCTACAGAGTGAGCATATCCCAGATCATGAAGCTTGGTATAAGCTTTTTGCATCTCTTCAGTTATCCATGTTTCCTCCTGCTCCTTCCTGTTAACAGCAGCACACTGTTGGATAACATTAGCAAAGCTTGTATCAAATTCAACTCTAAACAGACCTCGTTTGAGTGTTTGCTTAAGGCTGTTTGAAACTTTCAAATCATCAGGATAAAGGATTAAGCGCGGATCAGGTGACCACCATAAAATCGGTGAGCCCTCAGAATACCAGGGGAAAATACCATTTGAATAGGCAAGTATCAATCTTTCTCGAGAAAGATCTCCACCAACAGCCAGTAAACCATCTGATTCAGAATTTGACGGGTCGGGAAAAATAAGATCCTCTGTAAGTTGATAAACCGGCATTTCTTGTTATGGATTATCAAGCAAATACTAATTTTCTAAATTCATTTTTATCCTTGACACAAGTATATCAATGGCAACATGGTTAGTACCTCCCTGAGGAATAATAATATCAGCATATCTCTTTGTTGGTTCAATGAACTGCAGGTGCATTGGCTTTACAAATTTCTCGTAATGCGTTAACACCTGATCAAAGGAGCGCCCTCTCTCCTCGCTGTCTCTTCTGATAATTCTTATCAAACGATCATCAGCATCTGCATCTACAAAGGCCATAATATCGAGTCTGCTTCTGACCCTTGGATTAGTCAATATGAGAATACCTTCAATAATTATCACTTGTCTGGGTGGCAGAGCTATAGTCTCTTTTGCTCTTGTACAAGTTAGATAAGAATAAATAGGCATACCAATGGATTTACCTTCTTTAAGCATATCGATATGCTTAACCAATAATCCAAACTCTATTGATGAAGGATGATCAAAATTAATTTTTGCTCTTGCCTCTGGAGATAAATGCCCATTATCTTTATAATAAGCATCCTGAGGTATAACAGAGACTGTATCTTTTGGCAGACGGTTAATTATTTGCCTGACAACTGTTGATTTACCTGATCCTGATCCACCTGCAATTCCGATAATTAACATAATTAGATTTTATTGTACTTTTCTTATAGAACACAGATGACACGAATTAGACTGATTAACACGGATTATATCAGTGAATATCTGTTAAACCCGTGTCATCCGTGTGCCATTTATTGATTTTTATTTTCGCATAATTCCGTTAAAACACCATAAGTTGATTTTGGATGAAGAAAAGCAATATCAAGTTTCTCTGCTCCTTTTCTTGGTGTCTTGTCTATCAACCTAATACCTTTTGATTCAGTTTCCTTCAAAGCATCTTCAATGTCCTTCACTGCAAAGGCAATATGATGGATCCCTTCTCCTTTCTTATCCAGGAACTTTCCAATAGGGCCTTCATCATCAGTAGTTTCCAGCAATTCGATTTTTGTTTGTCCAACCATAAAAAAAGCAGTCTTAACTTTCTGATCTCCTACCTCTTCAATAGCATAACACTTAAGCCCTAAGACCTTTTCATAATAAGGAATACTTTCATCCAGACTCCTTACAGCAATACCTATGTGTTCAATATGTGATATATTCATCTTAATGTGAATTAGAAAACCACCTTCTTTGATGATGGTAATGTCATTTTTTTTATCTCAAAATTAATTTAATTTTAGTAATCTCAACTCTTAATACGTATAATTAATACAAATATTAAAATGGAAATTTATCTAATCCACTATCTTTTGCAAAAAATTTAATTAATTAAATTTGATATAGCATATAAGGGATATACATCTATCACATTGTATTTTGAGAAATTCTCTAAAGAAACCCTGATACCTTTATCTTTCTTCTTTTCAGTAAGAAACAGAAACATACTTTGCATTGCCCCCTTTGTTCCTGCTTTTATTTCAACAGGAAATATCTTGTTCTCTTTAATAAACAAATAATCAACTTCAGCATTACTGTTATGTGCCTCTCTATGCCAATAATATAATTCATTTCTTTGATAACAAGTTTGATATTTTAGCATCTCAAGACCTGTAAATATTTCGGCAATTTTTCCTTTATTTACTGCTTCAATATTATCAGAAAAAATAGTGTCAGTAATCTTAAATTGCAAAATCCGTTGAAAAATGCCTGTATCGAATAACAACATTTTTTGTTTCTTAGGATTCACCTCTGCACCAAGTGGCAACCCATTGGCTGATGTATGCTTTACCGGAAATACCAGGCCTGCCATAATTAGCAGGTTTAGTGCTTCCTTTACCTGTTTGTGGTTACTTTGAATTGTCGCTTTTGAAAAGACAAATTTACTGCCTGATTGCAAAATTACTGAATCAAAAACTTCTCTTAATCGTGATGTTGGCACATTTTTTTTGTACTTAGCAAAATCATCTTGAAAAGAATAAACAAGATCATCCAATACTTTTTGGCAGCGATTGAAATCCTTGGTTTGAATATATGTAGATATTACTTCCGGCATTCCTCCCAATATCAAGAATTTTTTTAGAAATTGAACAAGCTTTTCATGTAGAATTTCATTTATAGGTTGCTCTGGTGAAGATTCATTCTTTTTTGTTAAAAGTGCTTCTTCTCCGCATCCGACAAGGAATTCGTTAAAAGATAATGGATACATAAAAACAGAACGAATTCGTCCGACACCAAACGAAGTAATATCTTCTATAGCAAATTCCAACAAAGAACCGGCTGCAATAACATGTAATCCCGGCATTTTTTCATAAAAGAACCGAAGCGACCTGATAGCTGGAATACACTGTTGTATTTCATCAAAAAACAATAGTGTTTCACCTTCTATAATAGGAATATTGTAAAATAATGAAAGATTTTCACATATTTCAATAGGAGATAAATTCGCCTCAAACAACTTGCTAATTTCTTTGTTTTCTTCAAAATTTATTTCTAAAAAGTATTTGAAATGTTTACTTAATTCACGTACTGAATTCGTTTTACCTACCTGTCGTGCACCGCGAAGTAATAGCGGCTTCCTGTAGACATCCGTTTTCCAGCCTAATAACTCCTTGTCAATATCTCTACTTATATACATTATTCTTTATTTTTAAAGACAAAAACACATGGCATTAACATAAATCAAAGGCAAAAGTACTATTTATTTTCCAAAATACAAAGGCATTATAACATTATTTTCCCATAAATCAAAGGCAAACATGATACAAAATTGCGAAAAATCAAAGGCAAACAATATTAATACTCTAAAAATACTTCACAAATTGGTCGTTTTTCATTTATTACAATGTATATTTGCTCCCTTAATGATTTGAAGTATTATAGCCATGAGCGAATGTTATCATAACAAATATTTCTTCAATAACAGGATAGAAGGTTGTAAAAATTTTAATGACCAATATCTTTTCCGTGGGATATCACCTTATGAAGTATTGAGAATAATTAACGGTGTTCCATTGTTTTTTGAAGATCATATTGATCGTTTAATGAATACATTAAGCTCAAAAAATCTTGAATTTTGTTTTGATGAGATTCAATTAAAGAACAATATTTATGACCTAAGGAGAGTAAATGACATCTCCCTTGGAAATATCAAGATATTATATAATTACTATAACTCTGAAAAAAATTGTCTTATATATTTTATCCAACACAATTATCCATCAACTAAACAATATACAAGTGGCATCAAACTTGGTTTATTCCGTAGTGTCAGGGAAAATCCTAATGCAAAACTTATTAATAAAACTCTGAGCATATCAGCTCGTCAGGAAAAATTACGAAAAAATGTTTATGAAGTTTTACTTTTAAATAATAATGGAAATATTACAGAGGGCAGTATGTCGAATGTTTTTTTTATAAAAGACTCCATTGTTTATACTCCACCATTAGAATCTGTTCTTCCGGGAATAACAAGGAAATATATTATATCTGCATGCGAAAATCTGGGAATTGCCATTCTTGAAAAAGAAATTCATTTTAATGATCTGGAAGAATTTGACTCTGTTTTTATAACCAGCACCTCTTCTAAAGTTCTTCCGGTTTCAACGATTGAAAAAATATCATTTGATCCGGATAATTCCATACTACGAATGATAATGGAGGAATTTGATATAACTATTAATAATTATATCGGAAATTTTAAAAGATAGAATTATCAAGATCAAGGCTTCTTACCCGATGCTTTGGTTGACAGCAAACCACATGCAGCAGAAATATCCAGTCCTCTGGATCTTCTAATAGTTGTAATAGTCCCTTTTGCAAAAAGAGTATTTTTGAATTCCTCAATCTTATTATCATCTGATCCTTTTAATGATGATCCCGGAATTGGATGAAAGCGGATAAGATTTATTCTGCACCTAATCCCATTAAGGATTCTGGACAATTCCTTACTGTGTCGGGGAGTATCATTGAAATCTTTAAACATGATGTACTCAAAAGAAATTTTTCGCCTGCCTGCATCAAAATCTTTCAAAAAATGTAATATCTCCTTTAATGGATGAACTTTTTCGATAGGAAGCAGTTGACTCCTCTCTTCTTCAAACGGAGAGTGCATACTTATTGCAAAATTGCATTTACTTTTTTCCAACAATATTTTCATAGCCGGAATAATGCCAATACTTGATACTGTTATTCTGCCCGGACTCATTGCAAAGCCCCAATCAGAAGTTAATATTTCCAGGCTTTTCAGTACCTCATTCAGGTTATCAAGGGGTTCCCCCATTCCCATGTAAACAATATTAGTTAGCATATCCTTTTCAGGAAGACTGCGAACCTGGTTAATTATTTCTCCTGCAGACAGGTTTCCCTGAAATCCTTGTTTTCCTGTCATACAAAATTCACAGCCCATCTTACATCCCACTTGAGTGGATACACATAATGTGTTTCTGTTTTTTTCAGGAATATATGCCGCTTCAACAAACTGCCCTTTTAGAGTTGGGAAAAGATATTTTTTTGTCCCATCAGTTGAAGTTTGAACCTGATTATAGTCCAATAAACCAAAGGAGAAGTTTTCTTTTAAAAGCTCACGGGTTTTCAAAGAAAGATTGGTCATTTCATCAATATTACTAACAGGTTTTTTGTATAGCCAGTCAGCAATTTGTTTGGCTGTAAAACGTGGGAGTTTTAGATTTTTAACTATCTCCGCCAATTCTTCTAGTGTTTTCCCGAATAAGTTATCCTTTTCCATAGATACATTTCTAATCATTCCTATACTGACAATAAAAGTAATGTATATTTTTTATAAATCTTCTATTTTTTATCTTCTCGATCATAACCTATCAATTGTCTTGTTCCCAAATTTTCTTGTTTATCAATTAATTCATCAAGATAACTGAAAACAATTTCAATATTTCTATCTTGATTTACTAGTTTTTCAGCATGTATATTCATAACAAATCGTTTTAACAAAATTATAATAGAGTTCTTTTTTGATTACCTTTTTGCTTATTTATATACTAATGATCAAAAGAACATGATAGAAAATGATATTAACCAATTTGTTTCTGTTCCGTTAGGAATGAAATATTGGTAGAAGAAAGAATTTAATAAACAATAAAGTTCCGTTAGGAACAAAATATTGGTAGAAAAGAGAATTTAATAAACAATAAAGTTCCGTAGGAATGAAATATTGGTAGAAGAAAGAATTTAATAAACAATAAAATTCCGTAGG
>JAIOTT010000504.1 GCA_021106655.1 Bacteroidales bacterium | reverse complement strand
TGTGGCTGTATTTTTTACCAATATATTGTTCCTACGGAGCAGTCCCGTTAGGGATAGGATATTGGTAGAAGTAAAATTTAAAAAACATATAAGTCCCATAGGGACGTAATAAAATTTTGTTAGACAGTAGTGATTAGTTAATTCGTAAGTTGGTTATAAATTGCAAGCGGATTTATTCGGTTGACCAGAGATCAAAGCAACTTTGGACAAGTTATTATATCTGTCATCTGATTATTATTAGATAGGATTAAAAAAAACATTATCTTTAATCGATTTTAATAAATAAGTGCTATGGACAAAAATATTGAAGACCAAATTAAAGATTTGCAAAAGCAAATCAATGAATTGAATGAGAGAACTACAGATATTGAAGATAGTCATAAAGATCAACTTGCTCTTGTGGTATTTTCCGGTGATATGGACAAAATTCTTGCGGCTATGATCATTGCAGTTGGAGCAGCAGCTATGGATACGGAAGTTAAAATGTTCTTTACTTTCTGGGGTATTGCAGCTTTGCGCGACAAAAGCAAAAGAGTTAAACACAAAGACTTTATGTCGAAAATGTTTGGAATGATGCTACCGAGCGGAAAAAATAAACTACATCTATCAAAAATGAATATGGAAGGATTGGGCCCCGTGATGATAAAACGATTAATGAAAAAACAACACGTTATGTCGCTTGACGATATGTTTGAACAAGCCGGTGAACTTGGTGTTGAAATTAATATCTGTCAAATGTCAATGGATTTGATGGGCCTCAAGAAGGATGAAATGATTGATTATCCTGATCTCTCATATGCCGGAGTTGCAACATTTTTGGCAGATGCCGGCGAGAGCCGAATGCAGCTATTTATTTAGACTTAATTATTCATAAGATCTCTCGCTAAGCCACATAGAATAAGTGTTTAAAATATTAAATTTACTGCCACTGCCACTGCTCCTTTACCTTATTTCATCAACCCTGATAGTATCCTTATAAATATGATGTGATTGTTCTATCTGTCTGGATAGCTTCCTGTGACTCAAATACTCCTTTTTAGGGATCTTGATCCTGTAAGTTCTTCGTGATGAGTTTGGCAAATTATCACCTCTTAACCATGGATTAAATTCTTTCAGAATTTTGTAATTAATATCCATTTTATTTGCAAAATCCACCAGATTTGTAACTGTTGTATCTACATCCACTTCATAATATGGAATTGAAGGATACATATCCTTCTCTCTTAAATAAAAACCATATGCTGAAGGTTTGTTATGTATCTCTTTTAAGGCAAGTATCCTGTAAATATATCTCGATGTTTCGGGATTAAGGTAGAGATCATAATAATTTGTTATTTTCTGATCTTCCAGGGCATTTGTGATCCTGTCTTTACCTGCATTAAAGGAAGCAGCCGCCAGTGTCCAGTTATGATAAATATCATGGGCTTCATTGATGTATTTGCAAGCTGCTACAGTGGCTTTTTCAAGATTATATCTTTCATCTATCATCTTGTTGATCTCAAGGTCATAGGTCTTGCCGGTTGATTTCAGAAATTGCCAGAACCCTGCTGCTCCGGCAGGTGATACGACATTCGTGAGGTTGCTTTCAATAAGGGCGAGATATTTAAAATCATCAGGAACTCCATTCTCTTTTAAAATAGGCTCAATTACAGGAAACCACCTGTATGCTCTTTTAAACAATAATAATGTTGATGAATGCCAATATGTATTGACAGTTAGCTCTCTGTCGAGGCTTTCCCTTACATAATACAGATTGAGTGGTGCATCTTCATTGCAAAAATTAACATTTTCAGGTATACCGACATTAAAGATTTTATAATGCCGTGAAAAAGCTTTCCGGTAATCCTGATCACCCTTCTTATCTTTTGTCGAGGAAAAAACAAACAGCACCACCACCATTCCCAATATTAATAAACCTGATATATAAATAAAATATTTTTTCATATAAATTATGTTTGTCTAATAATTAACACATTAACATATTACCCCATTAGCATATTAACACATTACCCCATTAGCATATTAGCATATTACCACATTAGCATATTAGCATATTACCACATTGTCAAAACTTACTCTCTAACTCCCTAAACAACGGACACACTTTATCCTTCTCCGACAATAAAGGATCAGTAATTTCCCAGTCAATGTTCAACTCAGGGTCATTCCATAAGATACCGCTCTCAGATTCACTATTGTAAAATTCTGTGCATTTATAAAAAAAGGTAGTATTATCTTCAAGAGTTACAAAACCATGTGCAAAGCCCGGTGGTATCCAGAACATAAGTTTGTTGGCCGCACTAAGCTCGGCCGAAACCCATTTCCCGTAAGTAGGGGAGTCTTTCCTGATATCCACTGCAACATCAAGAACAGAACCTGTAAGAACTCTGATAAGCTTACCCTGCCCGTATGGTGGATTTTGAAAATGTAATCCTCTTAATACCCCTTTCGATGACAACGATTGATTATCCTGAACAAATTCCATGTCTATTCCGGTTTCTCTCAAAACTTCTTTATTATAGGATTCATAAAAATAACCCCTGCTATCTTCAAAAACCTTCGGCTTAATTATTAATAAGCTAGATATTTCAGTCTTTATTACTTCCATATTTATGTCGTTTCGGGTTCCGGGTTTAGGGTTCCGAGTTCAAACCTGCAACCCGCAACTCGTAACCCGCAACATTATTTATAATTCGTAATTCATAATTCGTAATTCGTAATTATTAAAGTACGTGAATCGCCTCCCCATATGCATTTGCAACCGCCTCCATTATTGCTTCCGACATAGTTGGGTGAGGATGTATTGAATGCAGGATGTCGTGACCTTTGATATTCATTTTTCGTGCAACTACAATTTCAGATATCATTTCTGTAACATTTTCACCAATTAAATGAGCACCAAGTATCAGATCATTGTCTGCATCAATGATAATCTTCACAAAACCATCTCGTGAACCAGATGCATTAGCCTTACCTGAGGCCATAAAAGGAAATTTGCCAATTTTTATTTTATAGTCTTTTTCTATAGCTTGAGCTTCGGTTAAGCCAACAGAGGCAATTTCTGGATTTGTATATGTACATGCCGATATATTACCATAATCAATTGGTTCAGGCTTCATTGCTGCGATCTTTTCAACACAAACAATTGCTTCATGAGAAGCTAAGTGTGCTAATTCAGGCCCTGGAATAATATCTCCGATTGCAAAATATCCATCAACAGAGGTTTTGTAAAACTCATCAACCACTATTTTGCCTTTATTTGTTTCAATTCCTGTTTCTTCAAGACCGATATTTTCAATATTTGTTTGAACTCCCACAGCAGAGAGAATAATATCAGCTTCAATAATTTCTTCTCCTTTTTTTGTTTGTACAAGAGCCTGGCAACCCTTATCTGTTATCTCAACTGATTCAAGTGAAGAAGCTGTTTTAACTATTATCTTTGATTTCTTAAAGCTACGGGCTAGCTGTTTCGATACTTCTTCATCTTCAAAGGGGACTATATTCGGGACCATTTCAACTAATGTTACCTGAGTGCCTATTGTATTATAGAAATATGCAAATTCGGCTCCTATTGCCCCGGAACCGACAATAATCATTGATTTTGGTTGTTCAGGAAGTGTCATGGCTTCCTTGTATCCAATGATACGTCGTCCATCCTGTTTAAGATTAGGAAACTCTCTTGACCGTGCTCCTGTTGCAATTATGATGTGTTTTGTAGAGAAATTGCTGATATTGCCTTCTGCATCTTTTACTTCAACTAATTTCCCGGGTTTGACTTTTCCAAATCCCCTGATATGATCAACCTTATGTTTTTTTAGAAGGAATTCTACACCCCTGCTCATGCCATCAGCAATTGTTCTGCTCCTGTCAATAATTGATTTGAAATCAACTTTTATCTCTCCATCAATTTGTATTCCATAATCAGAAGAGTGAGAAAGATAGTTATAAACCTGTGCACTTTTTAAGAGGGCTTTAATGGGTATACAACCCCAATTTAGGCAAATACCACCCAGCTTAGACCTTTCAACAATAGCTGTCTTAAGCCCTAATTGGGCAGCTCTGATAGCGGCAACATAGCCACCGGGTCCGCTTCCTATTATAATTATATCGTATTTCATATTTTTCTTTTTTCCTGAGGAGTCGCATGGCCATGCGACTTTACAGTTTGATATTAGTATATTCCTTGGTTATTTTGAAATCATAGTGTGGATACTCATATATCGTCATCCTGGGTTCAGTTTCGCCAATAGAGTAACCCCAGATACTGTTATAGTCT
>JAIOTT010000080.1 GCA_021106655.1 Bacteroidales bacterium | reverse complement strand
AAGAACATACAAGAAAATCAATGAATGCATACTACAAAAGTTTAGAAAAAAAACTATTAAGGCTTAAATCACAACTAAATGAGGATGTGATACTTCAAGCACAAGTTATATAATAGTGCAATTAGGTCAATTAGAAATTTAACCCATATGCCTGACAAGATCGACAAAATATACTACTCCATTGGCGAAGTTGCCAGAATGTTCAATGTTAACACTTCACTGATCCGCTTCTGGGAGAAAGAATTCGATATTATCAAACCTCAAAAAAATAAAAAAGGAAACCGACTCTTTACAAAAACTGATATCGATAATTTTCATGTCATCTATCACCTTGTTAAAGAGAGAGGCTTTACACTGCAGGGAGCTAAAAATAAGCTTAAAGAGAATAAAGAAGAGGTTGTTAATTCGGTTGAAATTGTTAAGTCACTTGCCAGGATTAAGGAGTTTCTGCTGGATATTAAGCAAGATTTATAAGATATTCAGATATACAATTGTAGGATACTGTTTCTGTACATCTGTATAATCAAAAGTGTTTTCTGCTAACAAGGTATTCACCAACGTATTCACTAATACCATCTTCCAAAGTAGCAAAAGGCTTACTGTAGCCAATACTTTTTAGCTTCTCCATTTTAGCCTCAGTAAAATACTGGTACTTGTCACGAATATCAACTGGAGTGTCAATAAACTCAATGTTTAACTTCTTATTCATGGAGGAGAAAGTTGCTCCGACAAGATCAAGGAAAGTACGGGCTTTGCCACTTCCAAGATTATAAATTCCAGAGTTTTTTTGATGCTGTACCATAAAATAAATAACATCAACCACATCCTTAACATAAATAAAATCACGTAATTGTTTTCCATCTTCATATTCAGTTTTATGTGACCTGAAAAGTTTGACAAATCCTTTATCAATTATTTGTTTATATGAATGAAAAACTACTGAAGCCATCCTTGCTTTGTGATATTCGTTAGGTCCGTATACATTGAAAAACTTCAGCCCTGCCCAAAAGTCCGGTTGTTTCTCTTGCCCGATCACCCATTTATCAAAATCATTTTTAGATTCTCCGTATGGATTCAGGGGTTTTAACTTTTCAATTATTTCATGGCTGTCATCATATCCTTGTTCTCCCATTCCATATGTAGCAGCAGAAGAAGCATAAATTAGCGGTATACCGTGCTCAACACAGGCATTCCATATTGCTTTGCTGTAGTTAAGGTTTAATTTATTGAAAACCTCTACGTTAAATTCTGTTGTGTCAGTACGGGCTCCAAGGTGTATAATAAATTCAACATCTTTATAATGTTTTTCCAGCCAGACAAAAAATACTTCCCTTTCAACTTTTTCAAGGTATGACTTGTTTTCCAGGTTGAGGTTTTTATCCGGGCGACTGAAATCATCAACTACCACAATATCCTTTATTCCTTCCTGATTAAGTTTGCTAAGCATGCAGCTACCTATAAATCCTGCTGCGCCTGTAAGTATGTACATTTTTTGTAATTTAAAATAATTAATAGAACACAGATTTAACTGATATAACTGATTTTCACTGATAAAACGTTACAATCTGAACTCACCAATAAATCAGTGTTGATCAGTCTCATCTGTGTCATCAGTGTTCTATTCTTTTGTTAATGTTATAAGCCTTTCAATGGCCTTATGTCCTTCTTCCCCTAACTCAACTGTATAATTATTCACATAAAGCTCTATATGCTTTTTTATTATCTCAGCATCCATCTCATTGCTATGCCTCTTAATGAAATCCATACCAGACTCCGGGTTTTTCATTGCAAACAGTATACTTCTCCTTAAAACCCTGTTTAGCTTTTTTATTGTATCCGGAGATAGATCTTTGCTTGCTATAATTCCTCCCAAAGGTATAGGAACACCGGTTTTTTCCATCCATAATTCTCCCAGATCAACTATCTTATGCAGTCCCCTGGCTTTATATGTAAAGCGGTTCTCATGAATTATTAGCCCGGCATCAACTTTTTCGCTCAACACAGCATCTTCAATATCAGAAAAGAGCATGGAGGTTTTATTTTGTAAAGTGGGAAATAAGATCTTTAATAAAAGGTTTGCTGTTGTATATTCTCCCGGGATAGCAATTTTGATATCTTGCAAAGCTTCCGGAGAGTAATTCTTTTTGGCAATAAGCACAGGACCTACATTATTTCCCAGCGCACTTCCGGATTCCAGTAAAATATAATCCTTTGTCAGGTAGACAAAGGCATGAAAACTTATTTTTGTGACGTCAATAGATTTTGCAAAAGCCATTTTGTTCAACTCTTCCACATCTGTCATAGAATAATCGAATTCAAGACCTTCCGTATCAATTTTTTGATGCACCATGGCATCAAAGATAAAGGTGTCGTTGGGGCAGGGAGAGAAGGCGAGAGTGAGTTTATTCATTTAGCAGATTAATTAAGAATTCATTAACATTTTGAATTGCCAGAGGGATGTTCCAGTTTTTTTTGTTGCGTTCTTCAACATAGTTTGAAATACCCCTGAGCTGAAGGCATTT
>JAIOTT010000241.1 GCA_021106655.1 Bacteroidales bacterium | reverse complement strand
CCACTGTCGGTATACAACATTCAGGCTTCACTTCAATATCTAAAAACAATTTTACAAAGCGGGATATTTCATTTTTTACCTCAGGAATACCATGAATATCGGGATAGATCGCAGCAACACCACTTTTCAGAGCTTTTATTTCAGCTTCAATACCAATCTGTGTGGGAGGCAATCCGGGGACTCCCATTTCCATTCTAATAAATTTTTCACCGCTCTCTTTTTCAATATCATCTACCAGACGCTTTATCATTCTGATACTACTTTTACCAACACTTTGAATATTATTCTCTTTAATTTTGTTTTGAACAACATTGTAGTCAATCGGTGTATCATTCATAAAAGATTTTTCCATGCTCTTCTGCTTTCTTTATATTCATTCCAAATATCTATAAAATTTTTCATAGTGCAACAAAAATTCGATAATAATCCATTATTTATATTAATTATGAACAGATTTACAATAATTATATTTATATTCAATATTTCATATATATTTGCATTAGATTTTCGTTTTGCAGATTGCAATGCTTGTTTCAGGTTTCCAGTTTGAAAACATAAACGTAACACGTAATCCGCAACAGCAAATATTTCTTACTACTAATAATCGACTATTTAAAATTCGAATATTTAAAAAAAATGGCTACAAACAAAGATTTTTTAGAATGTTCAACAGATTTATATAACTACTATGGACCTAAGCCTAAGGGTGATATTCAATCGAGAGAGATAAATAAAACACCAAGCCCCCGGGTTGATAAAGCGCGTCAGTTATATTTTGAAACAAAATCTTCTGCCTCTGTTGAGTTTCCTTATTGGTACACGCGCAAATGGCAGGACCTGGAAGGAGAAGTTCCAATAATAAGAAGAGCTGAAGCATTAAAAGCCGGTTTTGAACATCTTACTCCTGCAATTTTTCCAGGAGAATTATTAGCAATGGGTAAAGCGCATTATTTACGTGGTTCTTACCCTATGCCTTGGCTTTCAGAGGCATTTTTTCTAGCCCAGGAAGATGAAATGTATAAAGAAATCCAAAAAGCGGGAAAAGTCAGTGCCGATGAAGTAACTACCATGGGACAGGGCGGTGGAAACGTTACTAAAAGTTCAGGCAATGTTATATCCATTGCAGGAAAGTTTGGTTTACGGAAAGAAGAAATGCCGATGTTATTAAAAGTTGCAAAAAAATGGCATAATAGATCAGTAGATGATGTTGGGCATAAATATGAGCAACTGGTTCCTGATTATAAAACAAAAGAGGAAATTATGCGTGCAGTAATTTGCATGTTTGATTCCGGGTATACTCTTCCCCAGGGCAGGGAAGTGATGAATTACTTCTATCCTTTGCAGTATGGTATTGAGGGCATAATAAATATTTGTAAAGAAAAAGCAAGTGATACAGCGGGTTATCCAGGTATGGACAGATTGTATTTCTACAAAGCTGTACAAACTATGCTGGAAGGTCTTCAGACATGGATCAATAACTATGCAAAAGAAGCCCGTTTCATGGCATCACTTGAAGAAACACAAGGACAAAAAGAAGAATATCTTGAGGTTGCAGAGCGTTTAGAATGGTTGTCAAAAAACAAAGCAAGGAACTTCCATGATGCTTTGCAATTAGTTTGGATTTTCCATGTTGCTGTTCTAAACGAAGATGCTATTTCAGGCCTTTCTCCCGGACGGCTTGGCCAGGTCCTTTATCCATATTGGAAACAGGATATGGACAATGGAACTCTTACTAATGAAAAAACCATCGAACTTCTTGAATGTATGCGTATGAAGTTCACAGAGATTGACTGTTTTGCTTCAATGGGTGTTGTTGGAGGAGTATTAAGTGGTAATACATTTAATAATCTTTGCGTTGGAGGTTTGGATAAAGATGGTGAAAGTGCAGCAAATGAGTTAGAGATGCTCATTATGGAATCGGCCATGACCTGTGATACACCACAACCCACACTAAGTCTTCTTTATGATGAAAAACTTCCTGAAGACTTTTTATTAAAAGGGATAGAATGCACAAAAATTGGAACAGGTTATCCTGCATGGGTAAATAATAGAGTTGCAATGGAATTTCTTCTTTCCAACTTTAAAAAAGAAGGAATGGAGCTTGAAGAAGCCAGAGCATGGTCTTTAGGTGGTTGTCTTGAAACTTCCCCCAGTAGTTGGATGCCTTTGGAATTAAACGGAATAACCCATTATATACCTGGAGGTTCAGCTCCGGCAACAAGTGTAGGAGTGCATTTCATTTCATTACCAAAAGTGCTTGAAGCCGTTCTTTTTGATGGAATGGACATGCGAACAGGGCAAAGGGTATATCCCCCACATGGATTCAAATTAGATTCATATGAAGAGGTCTGGGAAGCATTTAAAAAATATTTTAGCATCACAGTCGAAGTATTAACATTAACCAATAATATTCAACATGACGTATGGGGTAAAATATCACCATCCATAATAAACAGTATGCTCAAGCCTGATTGTCTTGACCTTGGTAAGGATATAAGCAACAAAGGTTGCAGATATAACCGTACATTTAATGTTGAGGTTTGTGGTGGAGTAAATCTTGTTAATTCATTGGCATCAATTAAGAAGAATGTGTATGAGGAAAACAGTTTTTCATTAAATGACTTGAGATCCGCAATAGATGCTAATTTTGGTTATGTTTCTGCATTGGAAACCGGATCCTATAGTTTAACTGAGCAGTTAAAAACAAAAGATTATAAGGAGTGGCTAAAAATCCATAAACTTTGTTTTGATGCGCCAAAATACGGGAATGATGATAAATATGTAGATGATCTTTTTAAAGAATGGCAGATTTGGTTTAATAAAATGTGTAAGGATTATCGTTCATTGTATGATGAACCCATGTATTCATGTCAGATCTCCGTATCCACACACGCACCTATGGGTGCTGTTACACTGGCTACACCTGATGGTAGATTGTGTGGTACAACATTTGCTGATGGATCAGTATCTGCATATCCCGGAACTGACAAAAACGGACCATATGCATTGTTCAGCTCAGCAACATGTTACAACCATGCTTTATCACAAAACTCCCAATTAAACATGAAGATCCATCCATCGGTAGTTAAAGGACGTGAAGGATCACGCAAGTTTTTGGAAATGATAAAGGCTTATCTTCGCAAAGGTGCTTTCCATGCTCAGTTTAACGTTGTTGATTCCCGTATGCTAAAAGCAGCACAAAAAAATCCTGAAACCTACAGGGGACTGATGGTACGTGTAGCAGGATTTACACAATACTGGGTTGAATTAGGAAAACAAATTCAGGATGAGGTTATCGCCAGAACAGAGTATGAAGAGATTTAATATTAGATCATAAAAAAAATCAATGAAACATTACGATTGTAAATATTACCTGGATATTGATGCTTTTAGAGGTATTTGCAAAAGAGACAAATCCCAAATAAATGCTGACGACAGTGCTTGTGAACATTTTGAAAAAGCAACAAAATGCAAGCATTGTGCAAATTTTTCAATGACAGAAACTGACCTTGGAATGTGTATGAATGAATACGATGCATATCCTGAAATGAAAGCTATTACTTGTAATGACTTTAAGTGGAAATAAAACAAGTGCTTCTGGCTATGTATTCGATATTCAGGGACTCTCGGTTCATGACGGTCCCGGTTGCCGGACATTAATCTTCTTAAACGGTTGTACATTAAATTGCCACTGGTGCTCCAATCCAGAAGGCATTAGTTTACAGCAAAGCCTGATGTATTCGCCATTAAAATGTATTGGGGATGGTAACTGTATTACCAGCTGTTTGCATAATGCAATTCATCTTGAAAAAGACAAATTAGTAATTTCAAGAGAAATTTGTGATCAGTGTAAAACGCCAACTTGTGTAAACGATTGTTATACAAATGCACTCCAATTAAGCGGATATGAGATTTCAGCTTCCCGGATTTATGAAATTATTCAACGAGACCGGCAGTTTTGGGGCAGAGATGGTGGTATAACACTTACTGGAGGAGAACCATTATTACAGATAGATTTTGCAAAAGAAATTTTATCTGCGTGTTATGATGCCTATATTCACACAGCCATTGAAACATGCGGTAACATCCCATGGGATAACTTTAAAAAAGTACTCCCTTTTATTGACTGGATATTCTTCGATTTAAAACACATGAATAATTCTGTACATAAAAGAGGTACTGGTGGAGAAAACACTTTGATTCTGAAAAATGCAAAACAGCTTTCTAAGGAATTTGAAGGAAGGCTCATTTTCCGTATTCCGATAATCCCAAATTTCAATGATTCGCAGGAGAATATTGAGGAAGTGATTTCATTTATTAAAGAAACAGGAAGAAAAGAAATCAATATTTTACCTCTTCACCATTTAGGTCGGGAAAAATATGAGCGTTTAAATAAGAAATATCTTGCCAGCAAGTATCCTGTCCCTACTATTGACCAGCTTAAGAAAATTGAAAAAGTATTTAGAGATTCAGGTATTGATTGTTATGTAGATAGTGAAACACCTTTCTAAGTCAAATAACATCCTCTAAGAAAGTGACTTTAAAACAGCCTCTCTCTTTTCAGTAAATAAGGCAACAATATCTGTTGGAACCCCTTGTTTATATCAGCTTCAACAAAATCAATACGGTATTGCCCGCAACGAAGCTTCAATTCTTTTTTAAAAGCATTAATGGATTTTATGTAATTTTCTTTGACTTCATTAGGATGCGCCTTTAACTCCCTTCCACTTTCCAAATCGATAAATTTATATGGCCTGTTATCAAAGTCGAAGTCCAGCTCTTTCTTCTTATCTACAACATGAAATAACACAACTTCATGTTTATTATGTCGCAGATGTTGGAGAGCAGAAAATAACTCTGCAGTGGAACTTCCACTTTCCATCATATCACTAAAAATAACTACCAATGAACGTTTATGGATATTATCAGCTATCATATGCAGTGCTGAGGCAGCAGAGGTCTTTTTGTTAGCATTTTCGGGTAAAGGCTGTAGTAATTTCTCCAAATGCTGATAGATATACTTATGATGAATAGAGTTTGATTTGGCATGAGTATTCAGCTCTACATCTTCAGAAAAAATACTCAAGCCAACAGCATCACGCTGCCTTTTAAGCAAAAACATTATGGCAGCTGCAGCATATACTGAAAAAGTTATTTTATTAGGATTATCAACAGATATTTTATCTTTAATAGGGTAATACATTGAAGAGGATGAATCAATAATGAGCTGGCAACGCAGATTTGTTTCTTCTTCAAAGCGCTTTACAAAAAGCTTATCAGTTCGGCCATATAATTTCCAGTCGATATGTTTTGTTGATTCACCGGCATTATACAAGCGATGCTCAGCAAACTCGACAGAAAAACCATGAAACGGGCTTTTGTGAAGACCTGTTATGAATCCTTCAACAACCTGTCGGGCAATAAAGTCCAGGTTACCAAAAGTTTGAAATTTATTTTGATCTATCTTATGCTCCAAAAATTTCTTTTATTAAAAACACCATCCAAAAAACTCAATAACAACACTAAGCTATGCTCAATATACATCACAAGCAGAACCAGCATTAAGCAGGTTAATTTATAAGGTAGTACAAAGCTATACTCAAACTTAAAATAAGTAGCAATTTAATTTTTTACAAAATCTTTTCCAGTTTAGCAACAAGTGTTGTTTTAGGAACAACACCAACCTGCTTATCAACAACTTCTCCTGCTTTAAGGAAAAGAATTGTGGGAATATTTCTAATTCCAAAACGCATGGCCGTTTTAGGACTGCTTTCGATATCCACTTTACCTGCAATAATTCTTCCGTTGTATTCTTCGGATATTTGTTCTATTAGTGGGCCAATCATTCGGCAAGGGCCACACCACTCAGCCCAGAAATCAACTATAACAGGCACATCAGATTTTATAACAACTTCTTCAAAATTTTCATCAGTAAACTCAAGCATAATAATTATTTTTTAAAATTTAATTAATCTTATATTCAAGGACTTCCATATCCTCCAGACTTTTCACAAGGTCGGTAATATTCACTTTATATTTCTTGGAAAACATTTGCACACTAGTTTTCTGCTTAGTGTCAAATATATTAATTTTCAGTAAAGACTTTCCTTTATTGTTTTTAATTATCTCCAGTATTTCGTCTATATGTTTATCGGTAACATTATCTATACTTATCTTCAACATTATCGATTTTGCAAAAGTATTAATTGTTTCTGATAAAAGACTTACATGATGTATTTTAATTTCTAACTGGTTGGCCATATTGTATCTTTGCTGCACTCTGGCTTTAATCATCACAAATGCGCCTGCTTCCAAAAGGTGTTTCCAGCGAAGATAATCTTCGGAGAATAGTGGCAATTGAATAGAGTCAGAATAATCCTCCAGCATAAAGGTTGCATATTGCTTACCATTTTTCAGGACTTTGTGTGATGCTGAGGCAATAATACCAGCAAAAGCCACATCCCTGTTTTTCAATGCCGGAAGGTTTTCCTTTAATGTGCTGATTTCAATATTACAAAAATTATCAATTTCAATTTTATAATCTTCAAGAGGGTGCCCTGAGAGATATATCCCGGTTACTTCTTTTTCGTTAACCAGTTGTTCGAGTTTATTCCAGGGTTCACATTCAGGTATTTTGGGTT